>JANORH010000511.1:0-10375 GCA_031415215.1 Alphaproteobacteria bacterium
CCGGAGGTCTACGACGGCGTCATCGAGATCCGCGCCGTGGCCCGCGATCCGGGCAGCCGCGCCAAGATGGCGGTGATCTCCAACGACAGCTCCATCGATCCGGTCGGTGCCTGCGTCGGTATGCGCGGCTCGCGCGTGCAGGCGGTAGTGGCCGAGCTGCAGGGCGAAAAGATCGACATCATCCAGTGGAGCCAGGACGAGGCCACGTTCATCGTCAACGCCCTGGCCCCCGCCGAAGTTTCGAAGGTGGTGATGGACGAGGAAGACGAGCGGGTCGAAGTGGTCGTGCCGGACGAGCAGCTGTCGCTGGCCATCGGTCGTCGCGGCCAGAACGTGCGCCTCGCGAGCCAGCTGACCGGTTGGCAGATCGACATCATGACCGAGAGCCAGGAGAGCGAACGCCGTCAGCGCGAGTTCGCCGAGCGCACCTCGCTGTTCCAGGAAGCTCTGGATGTGGACGAAGTGATCGCTCAGCTGCTGGTCACAGAAGGCTTCGCCACCGTTGAAGATGTGGCCTTTGTGGACGTGTCGGAAGTCGCCTCCATCGAAGGCTTCGATGAAGAAACCGGTGCCGAAATCCAGGCCCGTGCCCAGGACTATCTGGACCGTGAAGCCGCCGAGCTGGACGGCAAGCGCAAGGAGCTGGGCGTTGAGGATGGCGTGTTGGCCATCGAAGGCATTACCCTGCCGATGGCGGTGGCCCTGGGTGCCGGAGATGTGAAATCCGTCGAAGATCTGGCCGGCCTGGTGCCCGACGATCTGCGCGGCTGGTTCGAGAGCAAGAACGGTGAGCGGGTTCGTCAGTCGGGCGTGCTGGAGACCTTCAACCTTGAACCTCAGGACGCAGAACTGCTGATCATGCGCGCCCGAGTGGTGATGGGCTGGATCGAAGCCCCGGAAGAGCCGGAGCCGGAGGCTGAAGTCGAAGGTGAGGCCGAGCTGACGGCCGCCGACGTATTTGCGCCAAGCCCTGAGGCTGTCGCCGAGGCGCAAGCCGTCGGCGAAGCTCAAGACTCCTAAGGTCGGGTAAGGTGACCCGCTATGGATACCGCCGCCGCTAGACCCGCCAAGACCCTCGCCGAGGCTTCTCGCGAGCGGCGGGACATTGTCTCGGGCGAGGTGATGGCTGAGGCGCGGCTGATCCGGTTTGTGGCGGATCCTGATGGACAGGCGGTGCCAGACCTGGCGCGCAAGCTGCCCGGGCGTGGTATCTGGGTCGCGGCGGATCGAACATCGGTGGAGACGGCGGCCAAGCGAGGTCTGTTCGCGCGTTCGGCCAAGGCCAAGGTGATAGCACCCAAGGACCTGGCCGATCAGGTCGCGGCATTGCTACGGCGTCGCTTGCTTGCCGGGCTGGGGCTTGCGAGGCGATCAGGCGATCTGACGTCGGGTTTCGAGAAGGTCTGCGCCACCATTTCCTCCGGCCAGGCCGCGTGGCTGATCGCGGCGTCGGACGGCGCGCCGGACGGCCGCCGCAAGGTCATGGCGGTCGTTCGCAGGCAGACTTCCGGCCCGGATGTCTTCGGCTTGTTCAGCTCCGAGGAATTGGGTTTGGCCTTGGGGCTGGAGAATGTGATACACACCGCCTTCCTTGCGGGGCGAGCCTCCGGGCGCTGGACCGAAGATGTCCGACGCTTCGCAGGATTTAGTCCGCTCCTTCCTGAGGATTGGCGCGAGGAGCCTGGCGAGGCGAAGCGGGAGCCCTGAGGGTTTCCGCCCATCCTCGTTTGATTGTGTACGACGATACGTGAATGGCCGGGACCGCCTGGTCGGTGAGTAAAGCGAGCGAATGAGCGACGAGAACAACAACGACCGCAACGCCCCCCCAGGCGGACGCCAGCCCCTGACCCTGAAGCCGCGCGCCGGTGGATCGGTCAGTTCTGGCACGGTGAAGCAGAGCTTCAGCCACGGTCGGACCAAAACGGTGGTCGTGGAGACCAAACGCTCGCGCCCGCACGGTGCCGGCGGTGGCAACCTTGCCGCGCCATCCAACGCCGAGCGTCGGGTGTTCGAGCCCCCGCGTCCCGCGCCCCCCCAGGGACAACGGCCGGCCACGCCAAACGACGGCCTCTCCGCCGAAGAGCGGGCCGCACGCCAGCGGGTGATCGAAACCGCTCGCGCGCAGCAGGCCCAGCAAGAAATCGACCGTCGGGCCCAGGTTGAACGCGCCGCCGCCGTCGCCGAGGCCGCTCGCGCCGCCGCCGCGCCGCCGCCTGCGCCGGTTGAGGTCATCCCTCCGGTCGTCGCCGTAGTTGCCCCGACACCCGCCCCTGCGCCGGAACCAGCACCAGCCCCATCCCCTGTCGTTGCTGTCGCCGCCGCTCCTGTCGCGGCACCGGTCGTGGTGCCTGTCGTCACAGCACCCGTCGCGGCAGCGCCTGTTGTCCCCGCGCCGCCGCCTGCGCCCCGCGCCGCACCCGCAAGCGCACCCGCGCTACCAGGCCAGACCCGATCATATCAGCCGTCGCATGAGCGACGAGACGACCGCGCGACCACCACCACCTACAGGCCTCCAACCACCGGGCGTTTCGAAGGCTCATCGTTCAATCAACGCGCGCCGCGCGCCGACGATCAGCGGCCACAGCGCGATGATCGGGGCCCACCCCAGGGTCGTGACGAGCGTCCGCGTCAGGACGCCCCACCCGCCAGCGGCAACACCGTGCGCTACTCGGCGCTGGCGCCGAAGCCTGCACCGGGCACTGGCCCTCGCGGCGCCGCCGGTGCCCGTGGTCCCGCCGGCCCGCGCAACGGTCCGGCAGCACCGCCCGCGACACCTGAAGTCCAGCGCGCCACCCGTCAGGCCCCGCGCCCCGGCGGCGCAGCGCTCGACCGACGCCCCGAAGAAGACGACCGGAACCGCCGCGACGCAGGCCCCGGCAAGGCCATGAGCCGTGCCAAGGGCGCACCTGTACGCCGCGAAGGTCGCCTGACCATCCAGACCGTGGCCGGCGACGCCGAGGGCGCCGAGCGGATGCGCAGCCTCGCGTCCGTCCGCCGGGCGCGTGAACGGGAACGTGAAAAGCGCAAGGGCGGCTCCGTCGAGCAGGCTCGCGTGGCTCGCGAGGTCATCATCCCCGATGTCATCACGGTGGGCGATCTGGCCAACCGTATGGCGACGCGCGGCGTCGAGATCATCAAGTTCCTGATGCGTCAGGGCGTGATGCTCAAGATCAATGACGTCATCGACAATGACACCGCCGAGCTGGTGGCCACGGAATTCGGCCACACGGTGCGTCGCGTGTCCGAAGCCGACGTCGAAGAAGGCTTCATCGGCGCCGAGGATGTCGACGACTACATGATCACGCGGCCGCCGGTGGTGACCGTTATGGGTCACGTCGACCACGGCAAGACGTCACTGCTGGACGCACTTCGCTCAGCGGATGTGGTGTCCGGCGAACATGGCGGGATCACCCAGCACATCGGTGCCTATCAGGTGCGGCTGGAGGGAGGCCAGGCGGTCACCTTCCTCGACACGCCCGGTCACGCGGCGTTCTCCGCCATGCGGATGCGCGGTGCCAATGTCACCGACATCGTGATCCTGGTGGTAGCGGCAGATGACGGCGTGATGCCCCAGACCATCGAAGCCATCAATCACGCCAAGGCCGCCGGTGCGCCGATCATCGTGGCGATCAACAAGATCGACAAGCCGGGCGCTGACCCGACGCGGGTGATCAACGAGCTGCTGCAGCACGAGATCGTCGTGGAAAGCCTGGGCGGCGACACCCAGGCCATCCAGGTCTCCGCCAAAGAAAAACTGGGCCTGGACGACCTGATCGAGGCGATCCTGCTGCAGGCCGAAGTGCTGGACCTGAAGGCCAACCCCGACCGCACCGCCGACGGCATGGTGATCGAAGCCAAGCTGGATCGTGGACGCGGCGCGGTATCGACCGTGCTGGTCAAGCGTGGCACGCTGAAGCGCGGCGACATTGTCGTGGCCGGTGACACGTTTGGCCGGGTTCGCGCCCTGCTGAACGAGCGCGGCGAGCAGTTGTCAGAGGCTGGCCCCTCGGTGCCGGTCGAGATCCTGGGTATGGACGGCACCCCGTCGCCCGGCGAGCCCTTCGCCGTGGTGGAAAACGAGGCCCGCGCCCGCGAGCTCACTGACTACCGTACACGTCTCAAGCGCGAGAAGACCGGCTCGCCGGTGCAGGGTGCCAGTCTGGCCGACATGATGGCCAAGCTGGCCGACAAGAAGGTCTCGGAGCTTCCGGTGATCATCAAGGCCGACGTGCAGGGTTCTGCCGAAGCCATCGTCGGCTCGCTGGACAAGCTGGCCCACGAGGAGGTCCGCGCGCGGATCATCCTGTCCGGCGCCGGTGCCATCAGCGAAAGCGACGTCATGCTGGCCAAGGGCGCCGGTTCGCCGATCCTGGGCTTCAACGTCCGAGCCTCGAAACAGGCGCAGGCGCTGGCTGAACGCGAAGGCGTGGAGATCCGCTATTACTCGATCATCTACGACCTGATCGACGACATCAAAGGCGTGCTCTCGGGCATGCTCGCGCCGATCCAGCGGGAAACCTTCCTGGGCAACGCCGAAGTTCTGCAGGCCTTCGATATCTCGAAAATCGGTCGTGTGGCCGGCTGTAAGGTCACCGAGGGCGTCGTCCGCAAGGGCGCGCGGGTGCGGATCATTCGCGCCGACGTGGTGGTGCTGGAACTGGGTGTGCTGCAGACGCTGAAGCGCTTCAAGGACGAGGTCAACGAGGTCCAGTCCGGCCAGGAGTGCGGCATGGCCTTCCAGGGCTTCCAGGACATCAAGGCTGGCGACACCATCGAGTGCTTCACGCTCGAGGAAGTTCGCAGAACGCTTTAGGACCTCTGAGCGCCGGAATAAATTGGGGGCGCGGGATCGAAAGACCCCGCGCCCTTCAGTCATCAGCGATCACGAACAGCGCACCAAAGCACCACCGGTGCCCAACCGTTTGGCACCCTGCAGTCTCCGCGTCCGCAGCGTGCCACCCCCATTGCTACAGACTGCCTTCGCCTTATCAGCTGTCCAGCAGTTGAGGGAATGATGATGTCTGGTGACTTGGGGTTGAGGGCAGGCGGAGTCCTGACACGTCGACGGTTCTTCGAACAGCTGGCTGCCGTCGGCGGGATCTCGTTGGCGATGGCGGGCATGGACGCCCTGGGTTTCGGCTTTGCCTCGGCCGCCACCGTACCGCCTGCGCTGTCTGGCGGTGCCAAGGGTGCCAAGGTGATCATCCTGGGGGCCGGGCTTGCGGGACTGACGGCGGCCTATGAACTGGGCAAGGCCGGATACGCTGTTCAGGTTCTGGAAGCCCGCTCCATCGCCGGGGGTCGTGTGCAGACCGCGCGCAAGGGTTTCATCGACACCGACCTGATGGGCAACCGCCAGGCGTGCGACTTCGACGAGGGTCAGTACATCAATGTGGGTCCCTGGCGAATCCCCTATCACCACCAGTCGACGCTGCACTATGTACGAAAGTTCGGCGTCCAGCTGGAGCTGTTCAACAACGACAATGACGCGGCCTATGTCTATTTCGAAAAGGGCAAGGGACCGCTGGCGGGCAAGCCGGTCCGCAAGGGTCAGATCGCTGCGGATGCACGGGGTTACACGTCCGAGTTGATGGCCAAGGTGGCGTCCAGGGGTGAACTGGATGCTGTGCTGTCGCCCGCCGACCGCGAGACGTTCATCGCTTATCTGGTCAATGAGGGTCGGCTCCAGCGCTCGGACCTGTCGTACAAGGGCACGGATGGCCGCGGCTATGACATCGCGCCCGGTGCGGGTATCAGCCCCGGAGCTGGTAAGGAAAGCTCTCCTTTCCCCTTTGCCGACGTGATGAATTCCAAGGCCTGGGGCGTGCTGAACTCGGTGGCCGGGTGGGAGCAACAACGCACCATGCTGGAGCCTGTCGGCGGCATGGACATGATCCCAAAGGGGTTTCTCAAAAACATCCCGGACGGCGTGATCCAGTGCAATTCCCTGGTCAATCGCATCCAGCAGTCGGCCAAGGGCGTGAAGGTGTCCTACACCGACGCCGCAGGCAAAAAGGCCGAGATCGCCGGGGACTATATTATCTGCACTATCCCGTTGTCGGTGCTGAAGAACATCAAAATGGATGTCTCGAGGCCGTTCCTGGACGCCATGAACAGTGTCGCCTATGCGCCGGTGAACAAGATCGGCCTGCAGATGAAGACCCGCTTCTGGGAAGAGAAGCACTGGATCTACGGCGGCCACGTCTACAACGACATTCCGGGGATCGGGACGATCTCGCTGCCATCAACCGGCTGGCATAGCCAGAAGGGCGTGCTGCTGGGCTACTATTCCTTTGGCGGGGAAGCCGCGAAGATCAGCGCTCTGTCACCGGACGAGCGAGCCAAATTCGCCGTCTCCCAGGGGCAGAGAATCTTCCCCGAATATGCCGAGAACTTCGAGAAGGCGTTCTCCAAATCCTGGCATCTGGATCCGCACAGCCTGGGCGGCTGGGCGGAGTGGAGTGAGGAGAGCCGCAAAGCCGCCTACCCGATGCTGTGCGAGCCCGATGGTCGTGTCTATCTCTCGGGCGAGCACCTGTCGTATCTGACGGGATGGCAGGCCGGTGCCATCGAGAGCGCCTGGCAACAGATCGCAAAACTGCATCAGAGGGTTCAGCAGGCGTGAGGCGAAGCGTGCGTACGATAGGCGGAGCGGCAGCGCTCTGGGTCACCTTGTCAACGGCGGCGATGTCGGCGGAGACGGGCCAAAGCCTCTACAACGACAATTGCGCCGCGTGTCATCAACGCACAGGCTTGGGCATTAAGGGCGCGTTTCCGGCGATGCACGGCGGCAAACTGGTGACAGGGCCTTTACCTGTCCTGGTGGCGACGGTCCTCAATGGCCGAGGCGGAATGCCCGCATTCAAGAGCGACCTGACAGATGCCCAGATGGCCCTGGTGCTGAACTACATCCGGTCGTCCTGGGGCAACAAGGCTTCGGCCGCGACGGTCGCCCAGATCACCCAGGCCCGCATCAAGGCCTCGGCGACGGCGAAACCCAAGAACCTGCAAGCACACTAAGAAGGTCGTGTTCTGGTCGCTTTGACGCGGTAGAGTCCGGGATGTTCCTGAAGGAGGCCCTGCCGTGCGCGCCATTCTGATTGCTCTCGCCGCCCTGACACTCTCAGCCTGCGCCACGGTGCAGAAGCTGGACGCCGCCGGCGATGTGCATGCCCTGTTGATCTCGATCCGCGACAACGACCGGGCGACGTTCAACAGTCTGGTGGATCGCCCTGCCCTGCAACGTGAGATCCAGGGGCGGCTGATGGCGGAAATCTCAAGACGGGATGAACGCATCGCGGTGCTGGCGGCCTTGCTGGGACCTACCGTAGCCGGCGTCGCCGGCGACGCGCTGATCCAGCCAAACGTGTTCCGTGCGGTCGCCGAGTATTATGGCTACACGCCCCAGACCAGAATTCCGGGCAAGGTCGGGATTTCGACGGCGCTTCGCCAGCTGCCGGATGGCCGCGTCTGTGCGGTGAAAAACAAGGATGGCCCCTGCCTCTTGACCTTCACCCGGGCCGTAGAGGGACGGTGGAAGCTTTCCGGCTTTGACGGTGAACTTTCCATGCTGCGGATCAAGGGCTGATCAGCCTAAGCTGGCCTCCACAATCAGGGAGCAGACATGGGCTACGAGGCGGCGCTGGCTGGTTATACAAAGTTCGGTTTGTCACAAGCAGGCTATACATTTCCTGTATATCAAAAGGGTAGCGGGCCGGCGGTTATCGTCATGCACGAGATGCCGGGATTGCATCCTGGGGTTGTGCAATTCGCGGATCGCTTGGCGGCGGCGGGGATGACGGTGTTCTGCCCCAGCCTGTTCGGCACGCCGGGCAAGCCGGCCGGTCGAGGCTATGCCCTTGTGACGGCGCTGGGCGTCATCTGCGTCCGGCGGGAGTTCCACATCTGGCGCGGCGACCGGTCCAGCCCGGTGGTGGACTGGCTGAAGGCGCTGGCGCGTCATGCGCACGCGGAGTGCGGTGGCAAGGGCGTGGGGGCCGTCGGCATGTGCTTCACCGGCGGCTTCGCGCTGGCGATGATGACGGACCCGAGCGTGGTGGCACCGGTGCTGTCGCAGCCCTCGCTGCCGCTGGCACGCAAAAAGCCAAAGCCATCCGCCGAGATCGGCATGTCGCCGGCCGAAATCGCCTGCGTCAAAGGGCGCCTCGACAACGAGGACCTGAGCGTCATCGGCCTGCGCTTCAAGAGCGATGAGCTGGTGCCCGACGCCCGTTTCGACACCTATCGCCGCGCGTTCGGCGACCGCTTCGAGGCCATCGAGCTGGAGGACGAGGACGCCAGACCGTCGTTCATTCCGCCCCATTCGGTGCTGACCCTGCACCTGAAGGAGACCGGGCCGACCAAGGCGGCGGAACAGCGCGTGATCCAGTTCTTCCGGGAGCGGACCGGCGCATGAAGCGGCTGTGGCCGCTGGGTCTGTTGGTGCTGGCGGCCTGTCAACCGCAGAACCCGACGAAGGTGCCGGCGACGGTCCCCGCAGATGCGCCCGCCTCCGCGGCTACCAACGCACCGACGATCTCGGACTTCAGCCAGCCGATGACGGCACTCGGGACCGAACCTTTCTGGTCGCTGAGCATCGACGGAACCCGGTTCAAGCTGTCGCGCCCCGGCGAGCCCGATGTGATCGCCAGCGCGCCGGGGGCCGCGATCCGACCCGGCCAGGCGACCTGGGCGGCCACCAGCGATGACGGGCAACGCCTGGCGGTGACGCTCTATGTCAGCCCATGCTCGGACGGGATGAGCGACCGCACATACCCGATGACCGCCGAGGTCACCCTTGGCAGCGCACCGACCTTGCGCGGCTGCGCGGTAAAGATGGCGGAAATGCCCGCCGAAGACGGCGCCAGAGCGCGACAGCTTCAAATGGATACCGGTTGAAGTGCCCGTCGCGCTCTAAATGTATGAAGAGCGAGCCTTTTTATCCGGACCAGATGAGTCCGTCTGATCCGGAAAGGCTCTACGGCAGGTCGGTAAAGCCGAACTGGCCAAACGCACGCCCGACCTCCAGGACCGTCAGATCAAGGTCGAAGCCGCCGTCGTCCACCCGGAACAGGCCGTCGAGGCCGGGCAAATCCGGGGTGACATCCGTCGGTGCGGGTTCATCGGTGGCCACCACCGCCGGGTCCACCGCAGGGCCTGCGTCAGGATCAACGGGAGCCGTTTCGCCGGTAAACACCACCGTGTCGCCGGACGCCATGGGATCAACCACAACCGCAGGATCAACGACGTCCACCACCGGCACGTCGACAGCGACGCCACTTTCGTCTCCGGTAAAGGCGGCATAGTCCGCCAGCAGGGAGGCCAGTTCGTCGTCAAGGCTGATGGCAAATTCGATCGTCGAAAACATGGGTGTGTCTCGCATGGAGGTCCAGGACCGATGCGGTGCACAAAGCCCCCGAGGCGGTAAACATCGCGGGAAGCGGCGTGGTTAATTGCGGGATGACACAATGGGGGTCCGGCGAAGGCGAACCCCTCCACTTTGTGGGGGAGGTCAGGGCCCCGGTCGCAACCCACCCCTTGACCAACGCACCGTTAAGAGCGGCAGATGTTGGTGGGTGCGCTGAAGACGCAGGTTCGGGAGATACGCCGTGGACAGGGCTTTTGATCTGGTGGTGCGGGGCGGGACCGTGGTGGATGGGTCGGGGGCGGCCCGGTTTGAGGCTGACGTGGCGGTCAAGGACGGACGGATCGCGGCGGTGGGCGCGATCACTGCCTCGGGCACCGAGGAGATCGACGCGCGGGGGCAGATCGTGACGCCGGGGTTCGTGGATATCCATACGCACTATGACGGCCAGGCCACCTGGGACGGGCGGATGCAGCCGTCGTCCTGGCATGGGGTGACGACGGTGGTGATGGGGAACTGCGGGGTGGGGTTTGCGCCGTGTCGTCCGACCGATCACGACCGGCTGATCCAGCTGATGGAGGGCGTGGAGGATATCCCCTTTCCGGTGCTGACCGGGGGTTTGCCGTGGAACTGGGAAAGCTATCCGGAATATCTGGACAGCCTGGCCACGCGCCGGTTTGACGTGGATATCGCCAGCCAGTTGCCGCATGCGGCGCTCAGGGTATTTGTGATGGGCGAGCGGGGGGTGAACCGGGAGCCGGCGACCCCGGCCGATATCCAGGCCATGGCCGCGATCGCGAAACGCGCCATGGAGGCCGGGGCCATCGGGTTTGGCACCTCACGCACGCTGAACCACCGATCCTCGGACGGATCGCCTATTGCGACGCTGACGGCCGGCGAGGACGAACTGACCGGGATTGCCATGGGTATGGCGGCCGCCGGCAAGGGTGTGTTGCAAGTGGTGTCGGACTTCAACGATCCGGCGGCGGAGTTCGCAATGCTGCGGCGGAT
>JANORH010000512.1:0-3433 GCA_031415215.1 Alphaproteobacteria bacterium
CATGGCCACCGGATCGTCCGACTTGTCGCCCAGCGCGAAGGCGGCCGACGGCGCGGTCGGCGTCAGCAGCGCGTCGCAGGTCTGCCAGGCCTGGTCGAAGTCGTCAGCGATGCGGCGGCGAACCTTCAGCGCCTTGAGGTAGTAGGCGTCGTAATAGCCCGCCGAGAGCACATAGGTGCCGATCAGGATACGGCGCTTCACTTCGGCCCCGAACCCCTGGGCGCGGGTGTTCTCGTAGGTCTCGGTCAGATTGCCGCCCTCGACCCGCAGACCGTAGCGCATGCCGTCGTAGCGGGCGAGGTTCGAGGAGGCCTCGGCCGGGGCGATGATGTAGTAGGCCGGTAGCGCGTATTTTGTGTGCGGCAGAGAAACTTCGACGATCTCGCAGCCGGCATCTTTCAGCCAGGCAATCCCCTGCTCCCACAGCGCGTCGATCTCGGGCGGCATGCCGTCGACGCGGTACTCCTTCGGGATACCGATCCGCAGGCCTTTGACGGACTTGCCGCAGAAGCTCGCGAAATCAGGGACTTCGGCGTTGATGCTGGTAGAATCTTTCGGGTCGTGTCCGGCCATCGAGCGCAGCAGGATCGCCGTATCCTCGACAGTGCGGGCCATCGGCCCGGCCTGGTCCAGCGAGGAGGCAAACGCCACAATGCCCCAGCGCGAGCATCGACCGTAGGTGGGCTTGACGCCGACGGTGCCGGTAAACGCCGCTGGCTGCCGGATCGAGCCGCCGGTGTCCGTCGCCGTGGCCCCAAGGCAAAGCTCAGCGGCGACCGCCGAGGCCGAGCCGCCCGACGAACCGCCGGGTGTGAGCGCGGCGTTACCTCCTGTTGCGCGCCAGGGATTGACCACCGGACCCCAGGCCGAGGTCTCGTTGGACGAGCCCATGGCGAACTCATCCATGTTGAGTTTGCCCAGCATGACCGCGCCGTCGCGCCACAGATTGGTGGTGACGGTCGACTCATAGGTCGGCTTGAAACCGCGCAGAATCATTGAGCCGGCGGTCGATTCCACGCCTTCGGTGCAGAACAGGTCTTTGATGCCAAGTGGCGCGCCGTCCAGCGGTCCGGCTTTACCGGTCGCGCGGCGGGCGTCAGACGCGCGCGCCATCTCCAGCGCCTTGTCCGGCGTCTGGACCACATAGGCGTTGAGCGCCGATGACGCCTCGACCGCCGCGATGTGCTCGCGGGTGATTTCCTCGGATGAAAAGCTCTTGTTCGCCAGCCCGTCGAGAGCGGCCTTGAGCGTGAGCCCGGTCAACGCCGTCATTACTCGACCACCTTGGGCACGATGAAGAAGCCCTTGTCGGTTTTAGGCGCGTTGCTGAGCACCCGCGCTGGATCGCCACCGTCGGTGACCACGTCTTCTCGCAGCGGCAATTTCATGGCCACAGACGTCGTCATAGGCTCAACGCCGTCGGTGTCGACCTCGGCCAGCTGCTCGATCCAGTCGAGAATGCCCGAGAGTTCTCGGGCCAGCGGCTCCAGCCGGTTTTCAGGTTCGGCGATTCGCGCCAGCCTCGCGACCTTGCGAACGGTCGCGGCGTCGATGGCCATGGGCCCCTCCAGAATTACGAGAGCGTGGGTTAGCCGCGCCGGGGGGCCTTTTGCAAGCGAGGACACGATCAGACCGCGCCCTGCACCGTCGATTCGATGCTAGATTGTCGCAATGCCCGTTGTGGACCTGATTGCCCTGCCCTCGCTCCTGCCGCGCCAGGGGCCCCTGATCGGCCTGGATCTGGGCGAAAAGACCATCGGCGTCGCGGTGTCCGACGCGACCCGTAGAATCGCCAGCCCGCTGGAAACCATTGGCCGGACCAAATTCACCGCCGACATCACCCGGATGTTCGAACTGATGGATAGTCGTGGCGCCGTCGGGATCGTCATTGGCCTGCCGATTAACATGGACGGCACGGAAGGACCCCGTTGCCAGTCCAGTCGCGCGTTTGCGCGAAACGTGCTGCGGGTGATGGATCTACCCATCGCCTTCTGGGATGAGCGGATGAGCTCGATGGCCATCAACCGGATGCTGATCGACGAGGCCGACATCAGCCGCGCGCGCCGTGCCGAGGTGGTGGACAAGGCGGCGGCTGGCTGGATCCTGCAGGGGGCGCTGGATCGCTTGAAAAATCCTTAGAGGCCGCCCGCGAAGAAGTCGCGCTTGCCAATATTGACACCGCGCGCCCTTGGAATCGCGTAGGCGATGCTGAGGTGGAAGTAGAAATTCGGCATGGCGAAGCTTGGAATCCACTGGCCGACCGGAAGTGTCATCTCCTGCCCGATGTTCACAGTCGCTGGCTCCGGGTCGCGCCCGGCGAGCTGATCCGGGGTCAGGTTCTTCAACCAGGCCTTGGCCTTGGCGATGTCGATCAGGAGTGCAGGCAGGTCCTGGTCTCCGTCGACGTCGGCTGGCAGTGTCAGGCCCGCCGCACGCGCCGGCCACTGCGTGGAGAAGTTGCACACCGTGCACACCTGAGCGCGGAGCGGGGACATGTCGTCGATAAGCCGCCAGTCCAACATCTGCGACGTAGAGACGCCTTGCGTGGCCGCAAATTCAGCGCCTTTGGTCAAGACGTGTGCAAGCGTATCAAGGCCGCGACCAAAGGCACCGACATAGGTGAAAAGGTCCGCTTTCATCATCATCTCCGTCATGCTTCGGCGTCTGCATATGGCGCCGTTCGAGTGCGCGGCAAAGCCGGGCTTGGCTTCACGGCCACCGCGCTCTAAGACCGAGCTTTAATGACTATGACCCCCCCCGGTCTGAACGAGGTCCTGCAGCGGACCTTTTCGTTTCCGAAGAAGCATTTCCTGTCCGCCACAGACCTGAACGAGGTCGAGGTGGCAAACCTGCTGGATCTGGCCGACGGTTTCGTCAGCCTCAATCGCCAGACCGCCAAGAAGCTGGACCTGCTCAAGGGCAGGACGCTGATGAACCTGTTCTTCGAGAATTCGACGCGGACGCAAAGCTCGTTCGAGCTCGCGGGCAAGCGGCTGGGCGCCGATGTGGTCAATATGAGCCCGCGTTCGTCGGCCATGTCCAAGGGCGAGACCCTGATCGACACGGCGGTGACGCTGAACGCCATGCAGCCGGACCTGCTGGTCGTGCGCCATGCCTCGTCCGGCGCCGCCAGCCTGCTGTCGCAAAAAGTGGGCTGTTCGGTGGTGAACGCCGGCGACGGTCAGCATGAACATCCGACGCAGGCCCTGCTGGACGCGTTGTCGATGCGCCGAGCGTTTGGTTACATCGCCGGTCTGAAAATCGCCATCTGCGGTGACGTGCTGCACAGCCGGGTGGCGAGGTCGAACATCGCCATGCTGCAGATGCTGGGCGCCCATGTGCGGCTGGTGGGGCCGCCGACGCTGATACCCGTGGCCGCCGAGCGCTGGAATGTCGAGGTGTTCCACGACATGCGCGAAGGCATCGCCGGCTG
>JANORH010000513.1:0-9627 GCA_031415215.1 Alphaproteobacteria bacterium
GGCGGCGCCGTGATCAGACAACGCTGACCCTTGCCCAGCGGCGCCACGATGTCGATCACCCGGCCGGAACGATCCTTCAGCGTCGGATCATCGATCTCCATCTTGAAGCGCTCATCCGGATAGAGCGGGGTCAGGTTGTCAAACAACACCTTGTGCCGCACATGCTCGGGGTCTTCGAAGTTGGTCAGGTCGACCTTCACCAGAGCAAAGTACCGCTCGCCCTCGCGAGGCGCGCGGATGGCACCGTCAACCGTGTCGCCGGTGCGCAGGCCGAATTTACGGATCTGAGACGGGCTGACATAGATATCGTCCGGACCCGGCAAGTAGTTGGCTTCCGGTGACCTCAGGAACCCGAAGCCGTCCTGAACAACCTCCAGAGTACCAGAACCGGAGATCTCGACGCCTTCCTCAGCCAGCACTTTAAGGATCGCGAACATCATGTCCTGCTTGCGCATGGAGTTGGCGTTCTCGATCTCCAGTTGCTCGGCAAAGGCCAGCAGATCGACCGGCGGCTTGTCCTTCAGCTCCTGCAGGCTCATCCGCGTCAGCCCCAGCGCGGCGATCGCTTTGGAGGCTTCCGTAGGATCGTCATTCTCGACGTCAACGGCCATCACCGCTTCGGGCACTTCGACCTCGGCGGCAAACTCTGTATTGTCTTCAGACATTGTTTTCACTCAGATTTTCGGGCGCAATTAGACATTCGTCTATATGCGTACTTGTGACAAACTGCAGCGCTGTACAGCGCGTATAAATCTACGTTCGTTGGGAGCCGACCGGATCGCGATACGCGGGGTCGGTAAGAGGCGGGGCGCGTCGGAGACCGACGCGTTGCTCAGCGGAACCACATCGCCGTCCCCGGGTCAAGCTGTCAGCGCTGACCGAACTGCAAGGTCACCGCCAGAACCATCACCACCGCAGCAATGAACGGCAGCTCATTGGTGGCTCGCCAGAACTTGGCCGACCGGGGCCGCTCTCCTGCTGCGATCCGCTTGCGCGACCCGGCCAGGAACCCGTGCCAGGCACTGAGAAAGATCACCCCCGACAGCTTCACGATCATCCAGGGCTGAGCCAGAAACGCCCACCCCTCCCTGGCCGCATAGACATGCCAGAGGATCAGGCCAACCCCGAAGATCCAGGTCAGCACCATCGACGGATTGATGATGATCTTGAGCAGCTTGGCTTCCCAGACCTTGAAGTGGGCATCAAACTCACTGCCGACCGGCGCGGTCTCGGTGTGGTAGGCAAACAGCCTGGGCAGGTACATCATCCCCGCCATCCACGCGATCACCGCGATGATGTGCAGGCCTCTCAGCAGATCAAAGGTGTTCACGCAAAGGCCTCCCTGCAAGCGCACTTGCCATAGCCCGCCGGACACTGCCAGTCGCCGTGCGGGGCCGTACCACTGCGCTGCAGGGCACCCTCAACCGCGCTAGCCAATTCGGCAATAAAGCTGCCGGTGACACCCGGCGTCCGGGCGCGAAGATAGGGTGCCACCCCCAGACCCGCCGCCAGCTCTGCGTACTCGTGATCCAGTTCGACCAGGGTCTCGATATGCTCCGAGACAAAGGCGATCGGTGATATCAGCACACCCACCCCGTCCCTTGCCGCCTCCCGGATCGCATCATCCGTTGAGGGCCCGATCCACTTCAGACGCCCCACCCGGCTCTGGAAACAGACCTGACTGTCGGCAAGTTCGGGCAGCAGCTCCGCAATTGCCGCCGCCGTGGCCCGGATCTGAGCCTCATAGGGGTCGCCACCATCGATCACCTGTTGCGGCAGGCCGTGGGCCGAGAACAACAGCCGAACATTACACGGCCGACCGGCAGCCTCCCAGGTCTTGCGGATTTCCGACGCGTAGGCCTCCACCACCCCTGGTGCCGTCGGATAACACCCGATAGCCCTTGATTGCCCCAGCCCCTTGTAGGACCTGCCCCACGCCTTGAGCGACGACGCCGTCGTGGTCGTCGAGAACTGCGGATAGAGCGGCAGCAACACGACCTGGTCCGGCGCCCACGCCGCGACGTCGCCCGCCGTATCCCGCACAAATGGCTTCCAGTAGCTCATCGCAATGAACGTCTTCGCCTCAACGCCACGCGACACCAGCTCTGCCTGCAAGGCTACAGCCTGCGCCTGCGTCTCCGGCAGCTGCGGTGACCGCCCGCCCATGATCGCATAGTTGGCCTGGGCCATCTTGTTGCGGGTCGTCGAGATCAACGCCGCCAGCGGATATCGCGCAATCGCCGGCAGGGTTATGATCGCTGGGTCCCGGAACAGGTTGAACAAGAACGGTCGCACAGCCTCCAGACTGTCCGGTCCACCCAGGTTGAACAGAACGACAGCAACGCGGCTCATGCTGCAGCAAAGGCCTTCGCGGGCCTGCCCGTCACGCGCTCAACCACCCTGGCAATGTGTTCGATCGGCGTATCCGGCATCACCCCGTGCCCCAGGTTGAAGATATAGGGGCCGCCATTCCAGGCCTCGATCAGCGCATCAACCCTTCGATCCAGCGCCGTGCCGCCGGTTCGGAGCAACAGATTGTCCAACGCCCCCTGGATGGTCTTGCCGCCTGACTGGATCCGCTTGCCCATGGCAAAACTGGCCTGGGTGTCCAGCGCCACGCCCTGAACTGGCACCTTGGCGGCGTAGTTCTCCACCAAAGCGCCGCAGCCCCGTGGAAAGCCTATGAACGGCACATCGACGCCGGCCGCCCGCACCTGCTCGATGATACGGATATGAGGCCCGATGACAATTCGCTCGAACACGTCCTCAGCCAGGTTCTCAGCCCAGCTCTCGAACAGCTTCAGTGCCTGGGCTCCAGCCTTGGCCTGCATCACCAGATAGCGCGCTGTGGAATCCACCAGCACATCCAGCAAGGCGTCGAGCTTCTCCGGGTTTTCATAGGCATAGGTGCGCGCCACCTCTCGCTGCGAACCCCGGCCCTCGATCATATAGGTGGCCACGGTCCAGGGCGCACCGGCAAAGCCGATCAACGCCCGGTCAGGCTCCAACTCTGCCCGCACCCGACTGAGCGTCTCGCCGATATTGGCCAGCTTGGCGGTCGATCCCTCAACCGCGTCCCGCAAAGCCGCAATCTCCGGCAAGGCCCCAAGCCTCGGACCCTCACCCGCCTCGAACCAGACTTCCTGACCGAGTGCCTGCGGTAACAACAGGATGTCGGCAAACACGATGGCCCCGTCCATGGGAAACCGCCGCATAGGCTGCAGCGTCGCCTCCGCCGCCATTTCCGGGTTGAAGCAGAACGCCATGAAATCCTTGGCCCGGGTTCTTAGCTCCCGGTACTCGGGCAGCGACCGACCCGCCTGGCGCATAAACCAGATGGGCGGCCGATCCTGGGTCTCACCGGCCAGGGCACGTAGAAGGCGGGGCGTCTCGCTCATAGGCCGTCTTAAAGCCCGTCAGCGCCAAAGGCTCAAGGGCTGCTGGCTCAACCTGTTTGCCCTCTACCCTAAAGAGTCTTGATTTGAATTGAGGCAGGGACAGTAGGCCCTGTCGACGCACGGGATAAACCAGACTGTCCCGCGTCCGTGCCATAACCTTCCCCAACTTGTGCAGAACCCCACAGGCAAAATACACGGCCTGTGAATGGTGGGGATACCTGGGCAGGTGCCCGATCCGGCTTAAGGTTTTGTTAAGGTTTTGCGGGAAAACCGGACCAACGACGAAGCTTTGCCACAGCTGTCGACAACCGGCGTGATGACTTGTCCGCCCGAAGCAACCCTGGGGGTTGACCAACCCTTAACGCAGGTTTTCCTCCCGTTTGTCCCCCGCCGTCGGGCGGCTGACCAAAATCCACCTGACCTATCCCCAAGCGCGTTCAGCTTCGCTAAGAGTGCGTCCACAGGATACGTCCCCAGCTAATTGGGGACGGTACGACGGGAGCCGCCTTGCCCAACTCGCAGCCATCGCGCCTTGCGACCTATTTCCATGTGCACCTGGTCTCCGATTCTACCGGGGAGACCCTGAACGCCATGGCGCGCGCCGTCTGCGCCCGTTTTGAAAACGTGCTGCCGATCGAACACATCTACGCATTGGTCCGATCCCAGCGCCAGCTGGACCGGGCCTTGGGTGATATCGAGGAAGCGCCGGGCATCGTGCTGCACACCATCGTCGACGACAAACTCCGCGATGCCCTGGAAGAAGGTTGCCGGCGGATGGACATGCCGTGTCTCCCAGCCCTCGACCCCCTTGTCAGCGCCATGCAGCGTTATCTGGGTGCCGCCACCACCAGCCGGGTCGGCGCTCACCTGCGGCTCGACAACGACTACTTCAACCGCATGGACGCGCTTAACTACGCCATTGGCCATGATGACGGGCAGGGAGGCCAGGATCTCGACCAGGCCGATGTTGTGTTGCTGGGTGTATCGCGGACATCGAAAACGCCGACCTGTATCTATCTGGCCCACCGGGGCGTCCGGGCTGCCAATGTGCCCCTGGTCCCCGGGAGGCCGTTGCCAGAGAAGCTGTTCCAGCTGAAAAACACCCTGATCGTGGGTCTTCTGATCGCCCCGGACCGCCTGATCCAGATCCGCCGCAACCGACTGCTGAGCCTCAAGGAATCCCGAGAGTCCAGCTACATTGACCAGGACGCCGTCCGCGAAGAGGTCATTGATGCACGCCGGCTCTATGAGCGCCACGGCTGGCCGACCATCGATGTCACCCGTCGATCGGTTGAGGAAACCGCAGCCGGCGTCCTCAACCTGCTGCACAAGGGCCACGGTCAGGTCGAGGTGCTGGGATGACCGTCATCCTCGCGTCAAAAAGCGCTGCCCGTCGTGCTGTCCTGGACGGTGCGGGCGTCGCCTATGAGGCCGTCGTCGCGGGCGTCGACGAAGACGCTGTGAAGATCGAGATGCTGGCCCGGGGCTCCGGCCCGCGCGACGTGGCCGAGGCGCTGGCTGAACTGAAGGCGGTGCGGATTTCGCGCGCGCAGCCCGGGTTCGTGATCGGTGCCGACCAGACCCTGGACCTGAACGGGAAGCTCTACGACAAGGTGCCTGATCTCTACGTGGCGTTTCAGCGACTGACCCTCCTGCGCGGCAAGACACACCAGCTGCATTCCGCCGTGGTGGTCGCCAAAGATGGCGTACCCATCTGGCGCGAGGTTGTGACGGCGACGCTCACCATGCGCGACTTTTCTGATGCCTTTCTAAAAGAGTACCTTTCGACCGAAGGCGAGGCCGCATTGGGGTCGGTGGGTTGCTACCGGCTGGAAGGCCCAGGTGCCCAGCTGTTCTCAGCGATCGACGGCGACTATTTCGCGATCCTGGGCCTGCCCTTGATGGGGCTCCTGGAACTGCTTCGCCAGCACGGGGAGATCGCCTCGTGATCAGCGGCAAGACCGTCGTGGCTGGCGTGATTGGACACCCGGTTGCGCACTCCCTGTCGCCGCTGCTGCACAACGCCTGGCTGGCCGGTGCCGGGATCGACGGCGTCTATGTGGCGTTCGCACCTGACGCGTACGGCTTCGAGCGGTTCGCAGACGGAATGCGGGGCGGGGTTATTCGTGGGGTGAACGTCACCGTACCGTTCAAGGAAGTCGCCCTGAAGGCTGCGGACAAGGCCACGGCCCGAGCCGAGGCCGCCGGCGCTGCCAATGTGCTGCTGTTTGAACCGGGTGGATGCACGTTTGCGGACAATACGGACGGCCTGGGTCTGCTAGGCGCATTCGCGGTTCAGGCACCGCAATGGAAGGCTGAAAGTGGATCAGTGACCGTGTTGGGCGCAGGGGGCGCGGCGCGTGGCGCGGTCGCGGCGTTGCTGCAGCACGGAGCGCCCAGGGTCTTCGTTATCAATCGAACCCTTGGAAAGGCCGAAGAGCTGGCCGATGCCATGGGCCCGCGCGTGTCGGCCTTGTCCTTCAGTCACGCTGCTGGCGCGCTCAAGGACGCTACAGCGGTAATCAACGCCACCGCGGTGGGCCTTAACGGCGAGGGCGAGCTGGGTATCCCGCTGAACCTTACTCATGAAACCACGGTCGTGATGGACATGGTCTACAAGCCGCTTGAGACGTCGCTCCTCAAACAGGCGCGCGCGCTGGGCCGTCCGACTGTCGATGGCCTGGAAATGCTGCTGGGCCAGGCCAGGCCGTCCTTCGACCTCTTCTATGGCCAGCCCCCTCCCGAAGACGTGGACGTCCGGGCGCTGGCGCTCAGGGCCCTAACCCTATGAAAATCATCGGACTGACCGGCTCCATCGGCATGGGCAAGTCCACGACGGCGGCGATGTTCCGGGAGGCGGGGATTCCGGTCTATGACGCCGATGCTGCAGTCCACGCGGCCTATGCGGTCGGCGGCGTGGCGGTGGGTCCTGTGGGCGAGGCCTTCCCCGGCACTGTCAGTGATGGCCGCGTGGATCGCGAGGCCCTGCGCCAGCAGGTGCTGGGCAATTCCGACGCGATGGCCAGGCTCAACAGCATCGTCCACCCGCTGATCGGCAAGAGCCGGGCCGACGCCTTCGCGGCCGCCACCGCCAGCGGTGCCGACATGATCATCCTCGACGTCCCGCTGATCTACGAGACCGGCGGCGACAAGAACATGGACGCCGTCATCGTGGTCTCTGCGCCGCCTGAAATGCAGCGCGAGCGGGTGCTTGCCCGCGAGGGCATGACCCCGGAACGCCTTGACGCCATCCTGGCCCAACAGCTTCCCGACGCCGAAAAGCGCAAACGTGCCGACTACGTGATCGACACCGGCAAGGGTCTTGAGGCTGCCCGAGCGCAAGTCACCGAGGTGATAAGGACCCTGCGGGCACCGAACCCTTGAAACCCACCCTCGAACGGCGCCAAGACTAGGCCATGGCCCGCGAGATCGTCCTGGACACCGAAACCACCGGGTTCGACCCGAAGACGGGCGACCGTTTGGTCGAACTGGCCTGTCTGGAAATCGAAAGCTACGTGCCCACTGGCCGCTCGTTCCACGTCTATGTGGACCCGTGCCGTGACATGCCGCCGGAGGCTGAAAAGATACACGGCCTGTCGTCGGCGTTCCTGCGCGGCAAACCCCGGTTCGAGCATCCCGAGGTCGCCGAGGCATTTCTGGAGTTTGTCGGCGACGCCCCGCTGATCGCCCACAACGCCGGCTTTGACCGCAGCTTCATCAACTGGGAGCTCGCGAACTGTAACCGCGAGATCATTCCCGAACGCCGCTGGATCGACACCCTGGCCCTGGCCAAACACCGCTTTCCCGGCATGCACAACTCCCTCGATGCGCTCTGCAAGCGCTTCAAGGTCTCGCTATCGGAGCGCGAAAAGCATGGCGCCCTGATCGACGCCAAACTGCTGGCGGCGGTCTATCTGGAACTCAAAGGTGGCCGCGAACGCCGTCTGGAACTGACCGCCGAGGTGGTGGTCTCCACCGCCCACATTTCGTCACGCAACGCCTATGGCGAGCGGCCCCGACCCTTGCCACCCCGTTCGTCTGCCGACGAGCGCGAGGCTCACGCTGCGTTTATCCGCGATGTCGTGAAGAGCGACGAGCTGTGGGGAAAGTTCGGGATTTAGGGTGCCTGGCGGCTCAGTCGACGCCTCCCACCCCAGCTCGTCATTACCCGGCTTGTCCGGGTAACCCATAAACGCAGGCATTTTTGAAGGAATCCCGGCGGCGACGCCCTGACCTTCTTCGGCCTGCCTCCGTGTTTATGGATCACCCGGACAAGCCGGGTGAGGACGAGCAGGTAGAGGTAGGTCAGGTAGTTTTCGCCGCCACATCATGTGGAAGAAGCAAACACCCCTCCCCGCTAGGCATGCCCGATCTGCTGCTCGGCCTGGGCCTTGCGCGACGCATAGACCCCGGCGAAATCGATCGGGTCCAGCAAGAAGGGCGGGAAGCCACCTTGTGAAGTGACCTCAGCGATCACCTGGCGGGCGAAGGGGAACAGATAACGCGGGCACTCGATCAACAGCACCGGCTCCATCTCGTCCTGCTCCACGCCGGTGATCTGGAACACACCGCCGTACAACAGCTCTACCACGAACAGCGGCCCATCCGGGCGGTTGGCGCGGGCTGACAGCTTCAGGTCTACCTCGAACAGGCCGTCCTCGCGACCGCGCGCATTCATCTCGACGTTAAGGTCAATCGCTGGCTGGTCCGGGCTGGGGCGCAGCGCATCCGGCGCGCGCGGGTTTTCAAACGACAGGTCGCGCGTGAACTGGGCGAGGATGCGGATGCCGGGCTCAGCAGAGGCCTCAGGCGCGCCGGCGCCGGAATCAAGATCGGTCATGGCAGGCTTTTATGTCTCTGGAGCAGGCGCACGATTGCACCGGTTTCGGGGCGAGCGGCTAACATGGCCCCCCCATGGATGCAACGGCGCCTCTAACCACGAGGTTGGTCCGCGACTATATTGCGCTATTGAGCGTATAATCGTTTGTCAAACCTCCGAAGGCCGTCCGTTGCAAGTGCTCGAGCTCATCATCTTCGCCGGCCTCGCGGTCGTCGTCCTCTACCAGCTCTATACAGTGCTGGGTCGGCGCGTGGGTCGTCAGCCTGACGAGCGGGCCGCCGCTGCTGAAGCTGTCGCCGGTCGTGCGCCAGAGCGCATTGCCGAGCCGACGGATGACGGCGTCGAGCTCACCGGCCTGGCCGCCGTGAAGGCTATCGATCCCGGTTTCGACCTCAGCCGGTTCCTGAACGGCTCAAAGGCCGCCTATGAAATGATCGTCAAGGCGTTCGCCGAGGGCGACAAGGCCACCCTTGGCAATCTGCTAGCCCCCGCCGTGCTCACGGGCTTTGCCACCGCGATTGACCAACGTGTCACCGACGGTCGCACCGAGGTTGTGGAATTCTCGCAGCCGCCGCGCGCCGATCTGGACCGCGCCGATGTCGACGATGGCGACCGCGCACGGTTGACCGTCCGGTTCCTCGCCGAGTTCCGCAGCCGCACCAAGGGCCCGGAAGGCGAAGGCATCGACGACCGCCGTACGGCAGAGCTCTGGACCTTCGAACGCCGCCTGAAGAACCGCGATCCCAACTGGCTGCTGGTCCGCGTCGACGCTGCCGAGGTCTAGACCCGGTGCCGTTGCGACCGCTGGCGGCTGCGGCCTGCGCATTGATCCTGACAGCCTGTACAACGGCGCGGGATGGACCCCCACCCAGGGTGCCTTCAGCGCCGACGCCCGCCATGGACACCGGGCCAGGACCAGAACCGCCGCGACGCCTGGCGCTGGCAGACCTTCCAGGCTGGGACGTTGAAGACCACGCTGCCGCGCTGGCCGCGATCCGGCAGACCTGTGGTTCGAGCCGGAATTCTGCCCTGGCGCCTGCCTGTGTTCGTGCGCGCGAAACCCGACCCGAAAGCGCCCGCGTGTTCCTCGAACAGACCTTTGTGGCCGAGCGCTATGCGGGCGATGGCGTGCTCACCGCCTATTTCGCACCGGTCTATCCCGCCCGCCGTCGTCCTGACCAGGATTTCAGCGCACCCGTCCGCGCCAGACCGGATGATCTCAAGGTCGCCGACGGCGGTATCGTTCTGCAGAAATTGCCCGACGGGTCCGCCGAGCTCTATCCGGACCGGGCTGCGATCGAGGCCAGAACGCCCGCTGGCCCGCTGGCCTGGATGCGACCCGAGGAACTGTTTTTCCTGCAGATCCAGGGCTCCGGTGTGCTGGTCTAT
>JANORH010000514.1:0-1525 GCA_031415215.1 Alphaproteobacteria bacterium
GCGGGTCGCCGGATTGTGGTGCTGGGATCAGATGACCTGGGTCTTGAGACCGCCCTGCGCGCCCTGGATCGAGGGCTCGAGGTCGGGGCGGTGATTGAGGTCCGGGCAACGATTCAGGGTCGAAGCGATCTGGCGCGGCAACTTGGCGACAGAGGTGTCCCAATCCTTACCGGCCATGTGGTCCATCAGGCGCATGGCGGCCTTGATGGCGTGTCGAGGGTCGACGTTGGACCGGTGGCGGGGGGGGCGGTCCGGACGATTGACTGCGACACCATTTGCGTAGCCATAGGCGTTGCGCCTGCGGTCGAGATGTTGAATATCCTGGGCGGCGCTCTTGAGGTGGACAGCGCGCGCGGCGGCCACGTGCCCGTCACACACGACGGCGTTTCGACCTCGATACCCGACGTCTTCATCGCCGGCGATTGCGCGGGTCTGTCAGGTACAGATCGCTCGCAAGCTGCTCTGCACGGCGTTGCCGCGGCCCGCGCCGCATGCGGGCAGGCCATTGAGCCGGTCGCGTCGACCTCGCTTCGCGATACCCAAAACTATCAGCTCGAGTGGATGCGGGCCCTTATGGCTGTCGCCGCCGATGATGTTATGGTCTGCCAATGCGAAGAGGTCACGCGCGGCGATCTGCTTGGCGTGCAGCCGCCAAACTATCTTGATCGGCCCGAGCGAATGGCTGCGCGTGACGTGCACAGCCTGAATGCCGACGGCCCCATCAATCAGGATCAGATCAAGCGGCTGACCCGAGCCTGTATGGGGGTTTGTCAGGCGCGCCGATGCCGCGAGCAGGTGGCCCTGATCCTGACCGTCGCGACGCAGGCGCCGCCGGGCTCCATTCCCCTCGCCGGATTCCGGGCGCCCGTTCGACCTTTGCCGCTAAAGGTGCTGGCCGATTGGAGCGAGGCGGAACTCATGGGCGAGGGCTGGGACGTCTGGTTCGGCATCCCCAGCCAATGGGTCCCCTACCAGGACATTGGCACCGACCGGGAGGCCATGCACGTGGCGGTCCTGGGCGGCAATATGCATCTCTAGGCGCTGGATCCATGAGCAATCCATCTTCCAGAGGCGCCTCGGTTGTCATCGTCGGCGCCGGCGTCACAGGCCTGAGCGCGGGTTGGCATCTTGCGAGGTCGGGTTGCGACGACCTCGTCGTCGACAAAGGCCTTGTCGGGTGGGAGGCCTCCGGCCGTAACGGCGGCGGTGCGTCTCACTATCACAGTCCGCTCTTTGCCGAAGAACAGCGCCTGTGGCCGCAGATGGATGAGCTGCTGGGCTATCCGACCGAGTATCGCAGAGAGCGCGTGATCGTCGCCCTGACCGAAGCCCAGCTGCGTCACTACCACTACATGGCCGCCATGTTTAACGAGTTGGGGTTCGCCGCCGACCATCTCGACGCCCAGCAGGCCATCGCCATGGCGCCTCTCGTCAGCGACGCGTGTCTGGGCGGCATCCACCTGAAGTTCGGCGGTCACGCCAATCCGCAGCGTACGGTTCAGGCCTATGCCTGGGCGCTGCAGGA
>JANORH010000515.1:0-1748 GCA_031415215.1 Alphaproteobacteria bacterium
GGGTTGATCTGGGTTTCCTGGGCGACGGAGGCGAGCGCCCGGATGCGGTCGCGCAGGCGCGCGGCGGTCTCGAACTCCATCTCATCGGACGCGGCCTGCATGTCGTCGGACAGGGTCTGCATGACCGCACGGGACTTGCCCCGCAGGAACGCCTCGGCCTGGTCGACCAGACCGCCGTAGTCGGCGATGGATATCAGGCCGGTGCAGGGGGCAGCACAGCGCTTGATCTGGTGCAGCATGCAGGGCCGGGTGCGGCTTTCATAGACGCTGTCGGAACAGGACCGCAGCAGAAACGCCTTCTGCAGGGTGTTGAGCGTGCGGGTGACCGAGTGGGCGCTGGCAAAGGGGCCGAAATAGTCGCCCTTGATGGTGTGGGCGCCGCGATGTTTGCGAAGTTGCGCCGCCGGGTGCTCGCGGCGGATGACGATCTCGGGGAATGATTTGTCGTCACGCAACAGCACGTTGAAGCGCGGCTTCAGCTGTTTGATCAGGTTGATCTCGAGCAGCAGGGCGTCGGTCTCGGTGCGCGTGGTGATGAATTCCATCGACCGGGTCAGGTCGACCATCAGGGCGATGCGCTGGGTGTGGAAGCGACCTTGCGCGTACTGGATCACGCGCTTTTTCAGGCTGCGCGCCTTGCCGACATAGAGGACTTCGCCGTCCTCGCCCATCATCCGGTACACCCCCGGCCGGTCCGGCAGGCGGGTAACGTAGTCCTTGATCAGGGCAGCCCCGATCAGGGGCGCGGTGGGGTCCGACATGGGGGGGATATAGGGCGAGTCAGGCTTGGGGGCGATACACGCCGACGGCGCCGCAATCTCGCCGCAGGCTCAAGCTGACATGATGATCGCAACAGGGCGGGACAGATAGATGCGCACCATTTTAGTTGTCGCGGCTCTACTTGTGTCCTCGGCCGCCGCCCCGACGGCAAAGGCCATCGAAGCGACAATCCCGGTGTACATCGAAGAGGCTGTCGCCAGCCCCCTGCGCGACGCCCGTGATCGGGTCCGCGATGAGGGAAACCGACCCGCCGAAGTGCTGGCCTTTGCGGGCGTGAAGCCAGGCGACAAAGTGGCCGATTTCTGGCCGACGCCGCCCTACTCCACCGGCTTGCTGAGCGGCGTCGTGGGCCATGCCGGCCGGGTCTACGCCATCGTGCCACCCAAACTGTTCAAGGATGTGCCCCAGGCAGAGCCGGTGGTGAAGGGCGGGTTAGCCGTCTTTCCCAATGTGACGATGGTAGTGCAGGCGTTTGATGCGTTTGCCGTTCCAGAGGCGCTCGACGTGGTTTGGTTGGGCAAAATCTATCACGACTTTCCCAATACCACCGAGATGGGGCCGCTGGATGTAGCGGCGGTGAACCGGGCGATCTTTAAGGCGCTGAAGCCGGGGGGAACCCTGATCGTCGTTGATCACGCTGCCCGGACGGGATCGGGCTTCCGGGACACGGAGCCTGACGACGTAAAGCGGCTGCACAGGATCGATCCCGAGGTCGTGAAGGCAGACATGGCCGCGGCGGGTTTCCGCTTGATCGCCGACAGCGCCCTGCTCGCCAACCCGGCGGATGATCATACGAAGAGTCCGTTCGACCCCGCCCTGCGCAATCACACAGACCGGTTTGTCATGAAGTTCCGGAAGCCCGGGCGCTGATCGAGGCTACGGCGTCATCACGTTGAGCACCGCCAGGGTCATGGCCGCCACCCCGGTGCGGATCGAGGGCTCGGGTGTGGGGGCGAAGCCCGGGTTGT
>JANORH010000516.1:0-4117 GCA_031415215.1 Alphaproteobacteria bacterium
GCGGAATAGGCGAAGGCGCTCGCGCCGATCTTGCCGCCAGCGACGCCGGCGAGGCTCGGGCCCATCACGGAACCGCCGTGACACATCTTGCACTGCATGTTGAACAGCTGCGCGCCGTCGGCGGCGAGCGCCGGCGTCGCAGCGAGGCCAAGGAGGGCGGCGAGGGAAGCAACACGGAACATGGACTCTCCTGAGCGTTTCGTAGGCTGGGTACGGATTACCTTAGGGCGTGCGGATCAACCAAGGTTCGATTTACGAAAGCGTCTAAACAACGTTAGGATCGACGCCAAATCAGACAGATGGAGACGCCCCATGGCGACCACGGTGGATGTGAACGGACGAGCCTTGAGCGTCAATGCTGCGCCGGACACGCCCCTGCTATGGGTACTCCGGGATGAACTGGGCATGACTGGCACAAAATACGGTTGCGGCATCGCTCAGTGCGGGGCCTGTACCGTGCTGATCGACGGGCAGGCCATGCGGTCCTGCCAGATGCCGGTCTCGGCAGTCGGCGCGGCCAAGGTGACCACGATCGAGGGCCTTGGCGGAACACACCCGTTGCAGGAGGCCTGGGTAAAGCTGGACGTGCCGCAGTGCGGCTACTGCCAATCGGGTCAGATCATGAGCGCCGTGGCGCTATTGGCCGCGAATGCCAAGCCGGATGACGCGGCCATCACGGCCGCTATGGATGGCAACATCTGTCGTTGTGGTGCCTATCAGCGGATCCGCGCCGCCATCAAGGACGCCGCCGCCGCGCCTGTCGCCACGCATGCCAAGGTCTAGGAGCAAACCTCATGAACAAGCCCCTGGATACTCTCTCAGCCCCTACCCGCCGCAGCCTGCTGGTCGGTGCCACCGTCGTGGGCGGCGCCCTGCTGGTCGGCTGCTCGATTCCTGACGTGCTTTCCGCCGGGTCGAAATTCAAGCCGGGCGCGTTTGGGCCGTTCCTGAAGCTGACCGCGGACGGGACCGTCACGGTGGTCTCCAAGCACATCGAGTTCGGCCAGGGCAGTCACGCGGGCCTTGCCGCCATCGTCGCCGAGGAGCTGGACGCCGACTGGAGCAAGGTGGTGGTGGAACAGGCACCGGCCAACGCCAAGCTCTATGGCACCCCCATGATGTTCGGGATGCAGGGCACCGGCGGCTCCTCGGCGATCAACAGTTCCTGGACGCTGTTGCGCACCGCCGGCGCGGCGGCCCGCGCCATGCTGGTCGATGCTGCAGCCAAGACCTGGGGCGTCCCCGCCGCCGAGATCACGGTGTCCAACGGGATCGTCAGCCATGCGTCAGGCAAGCAATCGGGATTCGGGCCGCTGGTGGCGGAAGCCGCCAAGATCACGCCGCCGGAAGCGCCCAAACTGAAGGACCCCAAGACCTTCACCCTGGTCGGCACAAACCGGGTGCGCCGCAAGGATTCCCTCGTCAAGTCGAACGGGTCGGCGCGCTATACTCAGGACGTGACGCTGCCGGACATGCTGGTGGCCATGGTCGCCCATGCGCCACGGTTCGGGGCCACCGTGAAGTCCTTCGACGACAGTGCTGCGAAGAAGGTTGCAGGCGTTTTCGCGGTCCACAAGATTGCCACCGGCGTCGCCGTGGTGGCGAACAGCACCTGGGCAGCCAAACAGGGCCGTGACGCCCTCAAGGTCGAGTGGGACGAGACCAAGGCTGAAAAGCGCAGCTCGGCCCAGATGCTCACGGCCTTCAAGGACCTGGCGTCCGGCAAGACCCCTGCGCCGGAGAAGAAGGGCTGGGCCGCCTTTGACGCCAAGGGCGATGCCGCCACCGCCACCGCTGGCACCAACGCTCTGGAGATCGCCTACGTCTTCCCGTTCCTGGCGCACGCCACCATGGAGCCGATGAACTGCGTAGCTATGGTAGGCAAGGGGCCGACCCGGCTGGTGTTCGGTTCGCAGTTCCCGACCCTGGATCAGATAAATACGGCCAAGATCACCACCGCCCTGCCGGGGTCGGTGGACATCGAGACCCTGTTCGCAGGAGGCTCGTTCGGGCGCCGCGCCAACTTCGCCTCCGACTATGTTTCCGAGTGCGTGCATATCGCCAAGAAGGTCGGCGGGGGCCGCCCTGTGAAGCTGGTCTGGACGCGGGAAGACGACATGCGCGCGGGCTACTTCCGGCCCATGGTCCATCACACGTTGCGGGTGACCACCGACGCAGAAGGCTACCCCGCCACCTGGCGCCACCGCATCGTCTCGCAGTCGATCATGAAGGGCTCGCCCGCGGGAACGCCAAAGCTGGACGACAGCGCCATCGAGGGGACCAAGGGTTCGCCCTATTTCAAGGCCACGCCCGTCGTGGACGCCCAGCTGCTGATCGCCGATACCGGCGTGCCAGTGTTGTGGTGGCGCTCGGTGGGGGCGACCCATACGGCCTATGTGATGGAGCACACCATCGACCAACTGGCCAAGCGGGCGGGCAAGGACCCGGTGGCCTATCGCCGTGCGCTCTATCAGAAGGCGGACGCCAAACGGCATCTGGCGGTGCTGAATCTAGCGGCAGAGAAGGCGGGCTGGGCCTCGCCCGCGCCGGCTGGCTGGACGCGCGGCGTCGCGGTGCACGAGAGCTTCGGTTCGGTGGTGGCCCAGGTCGCCGAAGTGAAGATGGTGGATGGCCAACCCAAAGTCGGGCGCGTGGTCACGGCCATCGATTGCGGCACCGCCATATCGCCGGACCAGATCGCCGCCCAGATGGAAGGCGGCACCTGCTACGGGCTGTCGGCGGCCATGTATGGCGCGATCACCCTGACCGACGGCGTGGTCGACCAGGGCAACTTTGACACCTATCGCGTGCTTCGGAACTCTGAGGCCCCGACGGTGGAAACCCACATCCTGCCGTCAGCCAACCCGCCAACCGGCGTGGGTGAGCCGGGGACACCGGTGATCGGTCCGGCGGTAGCGAACGCCATCCTGGCGCTCACCGGCCAGCCGACTCTCAGCCAGCCGTTTGTGAAGGCTTAGAACCAGCGCGGTACCATGGCCCGATAGGCCCTGTATCGGTCGCCGAGGCAGCTTTCCAGATACTGCTCTTCCAGCCGCGTCTGGACTTGCATGAGCACTTCGCCCAAGCCGAGCATCGTCAGTGTCACAGCGTTGGGAAGGGTGAGAAAGAGGCCAAGGAGATTGATCCGCATTCCAAGGAAAATCGGGTTCCGTGAGCGCGCGAACAAGCCATGCTGAGCCAGCTGCGGCTGGTCGCTAGTATCAATTCCGATGCGCCATGACCGGCCCATCTGGCGCTGCGCAATCATGATCCAGCCCAGAGCGGCAATCATCAGGCCCCACCCCGTGAGACGGACAAGCTCTGCCCCAGCCCACGTGAGCGGACCTAGCAGTTCCGCGGGTAGGCCGAAAGCCAAGGCGCCCAGCATGACAAACAGACCGATCAGGACGGCCCGAAACCAGTTCCCCACCAGCCCAGGAGCGGTGTCATCCTTAGGAAGCACTAGGGGATTAACGCGCTCGCGTTGCCACAGCCGCCACGTAGGCCAGACAAACGTCGCGGCGAAAAACAGGATGTAGAAGCTGAACAGGGTCAAATGCATGGTGATCTCCTTTCACCATGGCCTACACCCTCTAGCGACTAGAGGATCAAGCGGCTATTTACAACAAATGCAGCCAGCTTCCCTCAGTATCGGTACGCTCGCCCGGCTCGCAGACGTGAAGGTCCCGGCCATCCGCTTCTACGAGGTGATCGGCCTCCTACCGACACCGCATCGGACTGACAGCAACCGCCGCATCTATGGAAGCGACGATGTGCGCCGGCTGTCATTCATCAAGCATGCCCGGCAACTCGGGTTCAGAGTCGATGCAGTGCGGGCGCTGCTCGCGCTCAGCGACGATCCGGATCGACCCTGCGAGGAGGCCAATGCGCTTGCGGCCGAGCAACTCGCTGATGTCGAGGCCCGGATTAACCGACTAGAAGCCTTGCGCAGCGAACTACGCCGAATGATCGACGCCGCCTGCAATGGCCGCACGGGCGATTGCCGCGTGATTGAAGTGCTGGGTGATCACGACCTATGCGCCGACGAACATGGTCAGCCGCTGACCCTCTCCAGCGCATGACCCGGTTTTGCGCCGCCTACTCCGCCGCCGCCCGG
>JANORH010000517.1:0-15156 GCA_031415215.1 Alphaproteobacteria bacterium
GGACCAGGTATCGCTGGTCAGCAAACGACCGGTGACCTTTACGCTGGTTCAGCACGACGAAAGTCCCGATGCCTGGCGGGAGGTGCTGGACAAGGTTGCGACCCTCAACACCGGCGAGGCGAAACTCTACCCGCAGGTCGCATCGAGACCCATCGGGCTGGTCACCAACATCCTGACCTATCACATGTTTCAGCGCCGCGAGACGTACCTGACGCTTGAGGCCTTGCCGCTCAGCCAGCGCGTGGCTGAAATGCGCAAGCCTGACGTTCGGGCCGCGATCCTGTCGGACCCCGATTGTCCCTCCGACAAGGGCGGCATGATCGCCAACGCCCACCTGATTTTCAAGGGTGCCGCGCCGCGCATCTTTGCTCTGGATCACCCGATCAACTACGAGCCGACCCGCGAACACAACTTCGCCCAACGCGCAAAGGACGCCGGGCAATCCGAGGAGGAGTTCATGTACGACTTTCTCGTCGGCGCCGAGGGCAAGAACTTTGCCATTCTGCTGGGCGCGAATTTCCACGACGGGAACTTTGACGTGATCCGCGAGATGCTGCTGCATCCCGAGACCATCACCGGCCTCAGTGACGCCGGTGCCCATGTGAATCTGATCTTCGATGGCGTCGCGCCGACCTACCAGATGATCCATTGGTCGCGGGATCGGTCGCGGGGCGAAGGCATTCCACTTGAGTACATCGTCGCCAAGCAAACCAAGCGCAACGCCGACCTCTATGGGATGACGGATCGTGGATCGCTTGAGGTCGGCAAGCGCGCCGACATCAACGTCATCGATTTTGATCGCCTCCAGCTCGGGCCGTTGGAGGTCAGGGCAGATCTGCCAGCCGGCGGCACGCGCATTCTGCAGCCCGCCTCGGGATATCTTGCGACCTATGTGAAGGGTGTGATGACCCGTAGGAACGACGCCGACACCGGCGCCAGACCAGGCCGGCTGGTGCGCAGCTAAGCTCCTGCGAACGCGGGAGGGCGCGGGTGCTGTCGCCGACGACGCGCCGGTCAGGGGCGCTCGAGATCGGTCAGTTCGTACCAGGTCTGCATATAGCCGCCGACGCCGCCCTGCAGCATGATGCCGTCGGCGTCATCGGTGATCCAGATATCATAGGGCGGATGGGCACCGGCCATGCCGCTGGTGCCGTCGTCGACAAACTGGAAATGGCGCGCGGCGAATGTTCCGGCACCTACCGCAATGATCTCGCGCTTCAGGAATACGACGCCGATATTGACCTCGGCGATCATCGGCGGCGTGGCCCCGCGATGGTCTGGTGAGGGGACCTTGACCCGGATCGTACGCACCTTGCCAGGGGTGGCTTCCAGACCAAGATTAGCCAGCAGATAACCGTCCGCGACCACCGGGTGCGTGCCCATGCCGTCAATCGGGCCATTCAGTTCAATGCGTTGCGACAGACGACCGATGGATGGCCCGTAGGACTCGCATTCGACGAAATCCGGCCCGAACCGGAACCAGCCGGATCCCATGAATTTGTCACCTACCGTCAGCCGGACGTGGCAGTCCATCGGCTTGCCATGCTCGTCCAGCGAATAGACGACGTCACGCATGACGCAGGGGTCCGGCTCGTCGATACAGCAGTGCGCGCGCAGTGTGGTTTTGCCGTCTGTATGATGGGTGAAGGTGAAGTGCTCGATGCCCCGATGCTGTTCCAGCATCTCAGGCATCTTCGACGTGCAGACAATGGTCCCGCGAACGGTTCGGTGCAGCACGCCTTGACCTTTCAACAATTTGTCCGAACAAATCCCAAGGTGGTCGTCGCCGCAAGTCAGGACGCAACATGCTGCTGGATCGCCGGGCGTTGGTTGTTTCGCTTTGCGCTACACCCCTGGTGGCCCGTGCCGGGAGCCGTGAGCTTACCGCCGCCGGGATCGTGAGCCGCGCCCACGCGGCAGCCGGCGGTGCGACCTGGATGCGACCCGCTTCGCTGATCATGCGCGGCCACGCCCGGTTCTTCCCCAAGGGCGATGAGACCCACGGCATCGAAGTTCCAGACTACCGGATGTGGCGGATCTATCCCGCACAATCCACCGACGCCCATGCGGCAAATGGCATGGTACGCATTGATGCCAGGTATGCCGACGGTCGCATCTACTTCCAGACCGCTTTCGACGGGATCGACACCTACAATCAGACCGGCAAGATCCCTGGTGCCATGGCCTCGAAAGAGTGGTCCGAGAACTTTGGCTTCGGCATTATCCGGTTCGCCCTGAACCCGGACGTCTCTCTCGACCGCATGCCCGACGATACCGCCGAGGGGCGCCCCATCCATGTGGTCCGCGTAAGCGATCCGCACGGCGGCAAGACCCTGTTCGGCATCACCTGCGACGACTTTCAGATTGTCTGGCTTGGATTTTCAACGCCACGCGGCTGGCACGAGCGGCGTTATTCCAACTTCTACCGTCGGCGCGGCGTCAGTTTCACCCAGCCCGGCCGCGTCCGCCTCTACTACGACGGCGTGAAGCAGAATGAGGTGGTCTGGACCGACTACGAAGTGAACAGCCCAATCCCGCCGGATATCTTCCGGCTGGGTCAGGTCCGTGTCTTATCCGTGGCGCAGGATTGAGCGGAAGACACCCGCCAGGCTCGCACGATTCGACATCAGCCTGCGGCCTTGTCACGGATGGCGTCGGCGCTCTCCCAGATCTTGCCGCCCAGATAAAGGCCGATGGAGGCGGTAGCCTCCAGCACCTCCATCGTCGCGTACATGCCGCTTGAGACGTAAGGATCCCCCGACATCAGAGCCCGCGCATCGGCCTCATCAATAGCGCGGACCAGAAAGTAGGACCCTATCAACGGTTGTGCGCCCGGCTGACGCAACGGTCCGGCCAGCACGTACCGCTGCCAGTTGGCCTCCACATGACGCAGGTGGCCATCCAGGTTCTCGGCCCGCGCTGCCCCGGAACCCGGGCCATCGCGACAGATGATCAGGTAGAGCGGACTGTCATACCGCCCGACGGTCGGCGGTCGATCGTTGGCTGCCATGCGCCCCTCTTGCCAGCGCCGCCGAAGCCAGCGCAAATGATCTAATCTTATACCATTAAGGGGCATGGTGATGGCAGAGAGCAAGGGCTATTCGGAGTTCCGGACCGGTTGGCCGGTGGTGTTTGCATCGATGCTCGGTATCGGGCTGGGCCTGTCTCCGGTGCCATTCTACACCATCGGCATGCTGGCCCCGGAACTGGCGCGCGAGTTTGGCTGGACGTTCGGCGACATCATGGCCGGCCTGCCGATCATGACCTTCGCGGTGTTGGTGGCCAGCCCCGTCGTGGGTCTGCTGGCCGACCGGGTCGGTGTGCGGCCCATCGCCCTGATATCGGTCGTCCTGTTCGGTTTCAGCTTCATGGCGTTTGCCGCCAATCCCGGTGACATCCGATTTTTCTATGCCAACTGGGGCATTATGGCGGTGCTGGGCGCAGGTACGTTGCCGATCACCTGGACCCGGGCTGTGAACAACCGGTTTGAAGATCGCAAGGGCTTCGCGCTGGGCCTTTCGCTGCTGGGGACCGGCCTGTTCGGCTTCCTCGTCAAGCCCTTCACTGCTTTCATAATCGATGCCTATGGCTGGCGTGCAGCCTATCTGGCGGTCGGTGCCCTGCCCTTGATCCTGGCGTTTCCGGTGGCCTTCTTTGCCTTCCATGACGTCGGTGATCGCCGACAGAACGCCGCTGCGAGGCGCGAAAGCGATACCTTGCGTTCCGCCGCAACGCCGGGTTTGACGTTCTCCCAGACTCTGCGGAACTGGCGGTTCTGGGTGCTCGCCGTTGCCTTCGTGCCGATCAGCTTCGGTGTCGGCGGGCCGATCCCCAACATGGAAAACATCATCAAGACGGCGGGATTTTCAGGGTCTAACATTGTCAGCCTCGCGTCCTTGATCGGGTTGTCGGTGATCGCGGGCCGGGTGATCGGCGGGTGGTTGATCGACCGGTTCTGGGCACCGGGGATCGCGTTCTTCATGCTGTGTGCGCCGGCGCTGGCCTGCTGGATGTTCGCCCATGGCGACCTGACCTATGCCACCGCTGCCGGCTCGATCATCCTGATCGGGTTCGCCGCCGGGGTGGAGTATGACCTGATGGCCTTCCTGGTGGCGCGCTACTTCGGCCTGAAAAGCTATGGAGCCATCTACGGCAGCCTCTACGGCTTCTTCGCGCTGGGGGCCGGAATAGGGCCAGTCGTGTTCGGCCGCGCGTTCGATGCTACCGGAAGTTATGATGGTCCTTTGATGCTGTCGGCGGGGCTGCTGGTCGGTGGTGCGGGGCTGCTGTTGCTGTTGGGACGTTATCGCATCTTCGGGCTACCGGTCGCCGGAACCTGACCCTCCAGTGACGATGCCGCCATCCTGACCAGCGCCTTGCCCTTGTTCTCACCCCGCATCAGCCGGGCGAACTGGTCGGGTGCGCTTTCCACGCCCTCGCTGACATCATCCACCGACTTGAGCTTGCCCTCGGCGATCCAGGGGCGGGCCATCTCTACCCACGCGGCCCAGCGCGGATAGAAATCGTAGACCACCAGCCCCAGCATCGCCGCGCGCTTGCCGATGATCATGCCGATGGGGATCTGCGCCGGCGCAGCGTCAGCGTGGTAGTGCTCGGCCATACCGCACAGCACCACGCGACCATAGGTCTGCAGCCGCTGCATCGTCGGCATCAGGATCGACAGTCCGACGTTCTCGAAGTGGACGGTGGGACCCGGCGCGGCGGCGGCGGCGAAGGTCTCGATCCAGTCTGGCTGGCGATAGTCGATGGCCGCGTCGAAGCCGTAGATGTCGGTCAGCAGCGCGCACTTATCGGCGCCACCGGCCAACCCGACGGTGCGGGCGCCCAGCAGCCGGGCGATCTGGCCCGCCGTGCCGCCGACTGGCCCTGCCGCCGCATCCACCGTGAAGATATCGCCGGGCTTCACCTTGGCCAGTTGCGTCACGCCAGCCCAGGCGGTCAACCCCGGCATACCTAGCACGCCCAGGTGCGCCGCCGCCGGCAGGTCGCGCGAAACCCGGCGGGTCTCGGCGGCGGCCATGACGCCTACCTCGGCCCAGCCCATCTCGCCGACGACACGCTCGCCGACGGCAAAGGCGGGATCACCGGAGGCGATCACCTCGCCGACGCTGAAACCCGGCAGTCGCTCGCCCGGGACAGGTGCCGGCTCGCCCATATGACGGCCGCGCAGGCGGGAGCCGATGTAGGGATCCAGCGACTGATAGAGGCTGCGAACCAGCAGTTGTCCCGACAACGCCTGCGGGGTCGCGCGCTCGACCACCTCAAAATCCCCGGCGACCGGCGTCGCCGTCGGCGCGCGTCTCAGCACCACTTCGCGGACGCGGCTCATAGCGCCACCACCTCAACCCGCGTGCCGTCGGGTGCCTGCAGCACGCCGGCGCGACGACCGCCATAGACCGGACCGATCCGCACCGCCGGCGCTGCGATCCACTCGCCCGGGATTGCGTCGATGTCCGGGTGCAGCAGGGTGGTCATGGCGACCCCGGGGGGCAAGGCGTTCGGGTCTCCCGGCCGCGCCGTCGCCGCGTCAGGATACTGGTCGAACTCCAGGAAACAGTCGCGCTCATGGATGCCGGTGGCCAGCCGGTGCCGGGTGTCGGTGGGCAGGTCGAAGGCGTTGTTGATCATCGAATAGATGATCTCCATCTCGCGCCCGTGCTGAATGCCCAGGGTGTCGCGGAACCACCGCGCCGAGGCGTCCATGTCGGAACAGGCCAGCACCAGGATAAACAGCTTGTCGATCAGACTGTCCGCACGCGGCAGGTCATAGTCCGGCAGGTCCGACCGGATCTGGGTCAGATAGACGATCTCATCGTCCGGCCCGCGCACCTGCATCGGGAAGATCGCGGGAAGGCCGTCCAGCTCCTTGGGCGGGCCGATGATCTGGAATGGCGAGGCCTCCATCCGCGCATTCACCGCCAAGGTGTCCTGCACACAGATTTCGATGGCGGCCCAGCCGTACGTCCTCAGGGGTCGGTACCCGGACGGCACTTCGCCCTCCACGAACCGGATAAAGACCTCCGCGCCGGAGGCTGGCTGCAGCACCGCCTGTTTGCGTCCCGCGCTCGCCGGCGCACCCCAGCTGGCGGCCAGTTCAGCGTCGACGAGGCCGGTCTCCACCACCTGATAGTCCAGCCACTTGGCATAGTGGGCCGCCGCTGCATCCACGTTCGGGGTGGTAAGAGTTGCAGCGCGCAGCAGCTTCATGGCTTGTCCTCGAACGTCATCCAGGAAATGGTATAGACTTATACCATTTGCTGTCGAGAGGCTCCGCATGCCCGCCTATATGATCGTCACCGCCAAGCTCAAGGACCGCGACGCCTTCATCGCCGGCTACGGCAAGGCCACCGCCGAACTGCTTCCGAAATTCGGCGGTCGCTACGTGCTGCGAGGCCCCGGCGCGATGCTGCTGGAGGGCGACTTCGGCGACGGCGCCTCGATGGTCATCTCCGAATGGCCCGACAAGGCCGCCGCGCTGGCCTTCTGGAACAGCCCAGAGTACGCCGCCGCCCGCAAGCTGCGCGCGGGAACCGCCGAGGTGCAGGTGTTGCTGATTGAAGCGCCGGCGTTGGGGTAACAGTCAGTCTCCCAAAATCTCCGGCAACACCGCCAGCAGCACATCGACTTGATCGTCCGTCCCCACCGTGATCCGGAGATGGTCGGCGATGCGTGCTGACGTAAAATGCCGGACGATCACGGCGCGCTGAAGCAGCGCCGCCACCAAGGCTGCGCCCCTGTGGCCCGGATGGCGCGCAAAGACGAAGTTGGCGGACGAAGGCAGAACCTCAAAGCCCAGCGCGACCAGCCCCCGCTCCAACCGCGTCCTGCCTTCGATCACGCGCGCGCGGCTCTGCTGGAACCACACCTCGTCGTCCAGTGACGCGATAGCCCCGGCCTGGGCCAGTCGACCCAGCGGGTAGGAATTGAAGCTGTCCTTCACCCGGTTCAGTCCCTCGATCAGGGCCGTGTCGCCTATGGCATAGCCAACCCTCAGGCCCGCCAGCGCTCGGGACTTCGACATCGTCTGGACAACCAGCAGGTTCGGGTGATCCGCCACCAACGGGATCACCGTTTCGGCCCCGAAGTCCACATAGGCCTCGTCGATCACCACCGGCACGTCGCGATGCATCTCCAGCAGGGCCATGATATCCGCCCGCGTCATCGCGATACCTGTCGGCGCGTTCGGATTGGGCAGGATCACGGCACCCGCTGGCCGACGATAGTCCTCCACGCGGGCCCGCAGACCCGCATCCAGCGGCACGGTCTCATGGACGATCCCGAACAGCCGACAATAGACCGGGTAGAAGCTGTAGGTGATGTCCGGGAACAGCAGCGGCGCATCCTGCTTCAGCAAAGCCGCGAAGACGTGGGCCAGCACCTCGTCCGACCCGTTGCCGACGAACACCTGATCGGGCCTCACCCCATGATAGGCACCCAACGCAGCCGTCAGCTCACCCGACTGCGGGTCGGGATAGAGGCGCAGATCCTCTGTTGCCCCGGCCCGCAGCGCCTCCAGCACACGCGGCGACGGGCCAGAGGGGCTCTCGTTGGTGTTCAGCTTGACCAGACCCTCCATGCGCGGCTGCTCGCCCGGCGCATAGGGCTCAAGATCGTGGGTCAGGCGGCTCCAGAAACGGCTCATAGGCGATTGCGTAGCCCATAGGTCGTGCGTCGGGCAAAATGATCGCGGTCAGGCGGCAGGTCCCTTTTCGATGCTGTTCGGAGATGGTTGATCGCGTGGATTGGCTCGCAATCGCTGTCACACCTCAGCCGCCGACACCTCCACCGCCACCTCCTCCGAGTAGAGATCGCCCGCCGTATTGGCCTCGACCGCCTCGGCCTCCTGTTGGACGATGCGCAGCACCCGGGTCAGATACTCCTGCATCCACAGGCCGCGCTCTGCGGCCTGATCCGGGGTCGGCGCAAAGGTCTCGATCTCGTCGCGCCCGATCACGCCCTTGGCCTCCAGCAATCGCTCCAGCGTGTCGATGCGCTCTCGGGCTACGGCCAGTTCCTGGACCGCCGCCATGGTGATCGCCAGCACCCGCTCGGTCTCGGGGGCCAGGAAGTAGGGCCGCTTGCCCGCCGGCTTGGCGGAGGAACGCGCCAGCGCGTCCGGGATGCTCACTTGCGCGCCCCGATCACGTGCCACGCCGCCTTGCGCCCATAATCCTCACCCTCGTCGTCGGCGGCGTCGGGGAAGATGTCTCGGTCGACCACGGCGGTCACGCCATCGTGGATCAGCTTGTCAGCCGCAAATCCCGCCTCGACCAGATAGGCGTCCAGATCGATCTCGTGCAGCGTGCTCCAGAACGGCTCATTGTTGTAGAACGCGTCCCAGTCGCGCATCGCCTGTTCGAACAGCGGCATCTCCGGCGCGTACTGCGGTTGTTCGACGTGCAGCACGATGCCGCCCGGCTTCAGAACGCGCCAGCTCTCCCGGAAGATCGCCCGCATCGAGGCGGTGCTGAGCTCGTGCAGGAACATGGTGGTCTGCACCCAGTCGAAGCTGGCGTCCGGATAGCGCGACAGGTTCGAGGCGTCCGCCTGCACGAACCGCACATTCTCGACACCCATGGATTTGGCCCGTGCCAGCCCGTAGCGCAGCATCGGCCCGCCCACATCCAGCGCCACCACCTCGGCCTCCGGGAAAGCCTCGGCGATCGGGATCATATTCTGGCCCAGCGTGGCCCCGATATCGAGGATGCGGGTGGGTTTGAAGTCCGGCAGGTGCTTTCGCACCCACTGCACCACCGCGTGCCCGCCACCGTCGGAATAACGGCCAAGCGCGCCGCCTGTGGTGGCGAAGATGGCGTGGTCATAGTTGGCGGCGCCCGAGACGTCGCCGGGGAACAGCTCCTTGTGATAGCTGCCCGGCATGCAGTGGTGATCCACCGCAGAGATGTAGCGCGGGATCGGCAGGGCCGGGTCCAGCTCCAGCCGCGCGTCGCCCTCGGTCAGGGTGCGCGTGATCGCCGCCAGTTGTTCGGCCTGACGGATCGTCGTCCAGCGACCGGCCTGCTGCCGCTGTTCCATGGTCAGGCGGCGCAGCGCCGACCAGGTCTGATAAGTGGGATCCTTCAGCAGGGCCTTGCGCACGTCATGACGGGTTTTGGGGCCAGCACCGGTCTCGGCCTTCAGCTTCGGCTCGGCGCGCTGCTCCCAGGCGGTCTTCACATGCGGCATGACCCGCGTGGACAGGTGCCGATTCAGGTGGGCCAGGAAATTCAGCCGCGCGATCTCGTCGTGGCTGGTCTCGGGAAATACCCCGTGTCGTCCGACCGCCCGATAGTCAGGCGGGCCGTCATAGACCTGCGCCAGGCCTGCGTTTTTCAAGTCGCCGCTGCCGTCCATTCCAACTCTCCTGCAACGCCAGTGTACGCCAAGGGCTTCCTGATCCAAATGGTCTATGTCTATATCATTTCAATCTTGCCAGTCTTTCGAGGGATATCATGGCGAATACCCGCATCATTGCGCTGTTCAATCTCAAGCCCGGCGTCAAAGTTGCCGACTATGAAGCCTGGGCGCGCGTCAGGGATCTGCCGACCGTCAACGGCCTGCCGTCGATCCGCAAGTTCGAGGTGTTCAAGACCCAGGAGGTCATGGGCGGCGGCCCCTCGCCCTATCGCTACATCGAGATCATCGATGTGCGCGACATGGGCCAGTTCGGCAATGATGTGGCCACGCCAGTGATGCAGGCCATCGCGGCTGAGTTCCAGGGCATGGCCGAGGTCCAGTTCCTGATCATGAAAAAAATCGGCTGGAAGCGTAAGAAATGACCGGACGTTTCACGGGCAAGACCGCCGTGATCACCGGCTCGGGCCGCCGCGCAGGTCTGGGTGAGGCCATCGCGCGCCGGTTGGCGGCCGAGGGGGCTGCCGTCGTGATCTCCGACATCGGCGCCTCACGCGATGCCGCCACGCCGGGCGCCATGATCGGTGCCACCGACGAGATGGAGGCCATCGCCGCAGACATCCGCGCCGCAGGTGGCCAAGCCTCGACCTGCATCTGCGACGTCCGCGACTTCGCCGCCGCCCAGGCGCTGGCGAAGCATGCGGTGGATACCCACGGCTCTTTGGACATCTGGGTCAATAACGCCGGCATCGGCTACATCATGAAGCCGCTGCTGGAGGTGACGCCGGATGACTGGAGGGCCGTCATCGACGTCAACCTGACCGGCTCCTTCTTCGGCCTGCGCGCCGCCGCCGAGGTGATGGTGGCCCAGGGTCGCGGCGGCCGGATCGTCAACATCGCCAGCCAGGCCGCCAAGTCCGGCTTTCCCCACGCCCAGGCCTATACCTCGTCCAAGCACGGCCTGGTCGGCCTGGTGCGTTCAGCCGCGATCGAGCTGGGTCCGCACGCGATCACCGTCAACAATGTCTGCCCCAACCACGTCACCACGGGCCTTGGCGCGTGGCAGAACGAGTACTTCGCCAAGGTGGTGGGCGCGGCATCCGTAGAGGATTATCTCAAGGCCATGGCCGACCGTATCCCCCTGAAGCGCCCCGGCCTGCCGGAGGACACCGCCAAGGCGGTGGTGTTCCTGTGCTCTGACGAGGCGACCTACATCACGGCGGAGAGCATGAACGTGTCGGGGGGCGAGGAGCCGCACTGAGGGCAGAGCAGTTGACTTCCGCAGTGACGATGCCAAGATAGCCATCACAGATAGCTATCTAGAGGCGAAACATGGCCTGGACCCTCGCCACCGCGAAGAACCAACTTTCGGAAGTGGTGCGGCGCGCAAGATCGGAAGGCCCGCAGACCATTAGCGTCAGAGGCTGCGAGGCGGCGGTTGTGGTTTCGCAAGCCTGGTACGATGCGCGCGTCGCAAACGCGCGAGATTTGAAGTCGGTTCTCGCGTCAGCCCCGAAAGTCGATTTCGAGCCGCCGTCGCGGGTCACGACCCCACCTCGCGATTCCACATTTTGAGTTTCCTTCTCGATACAAACGCGCTCAGCGAATACACAAAGGTGCGGCCCAACGTTGGTTACGCTGAGTGGTCCCGCCTGCAGTCAGCCGATGCCTTGTCGACCAGTGTCATCGTCATAGGTGAGCTGAGGTTCGGCGTCATCGACATGGAACCGGGTCCGAATCGTCTGATGCTTGAGGGATGGATGATCGAAGTTGCTGCCGGGTTCGGGCCGCGCATCCTCGCTGTAGACTTACCGGTGGTGAATGCCTGGGCCGATGTGGCGTTACGCCACCGCCGAGCCTTGCGTACCGTGAGCGCTGCTGACGAACTGATTGCTGCAACGGCGATCGCGCACAGCCTGACGTTGATCACGCGCAACACCCGAGATTTCCAGTTTAGCGGCTGCAAGCTGCATTCGCCGTGGAGTTAGCGTCGAAGTGCATGCATCGGCCAAATGCATCCACACTCACGCCGTGACGTAACCAGCCAGACCCATGCGTATCGCAGCCGCTCAAACACCAGCGTTCCAGGAGGATGTGCCTGGTGCGCTCGCCTACCTGGCGCAGGTAATGCAGCAGGCTCATCTCGAACGCGCATCGCTGCTATGCCTGCCAGAAGGCTTTCTCCAGGGCTATCTGACCGATGGCGAGGTGGCCCGGCGCAACGCGCTTGAGCTGCGTTCAGCGCGGTTCTTGAACCTCCTCGAACAACTGCCCGAGGCTGCGCCGACGACCGTCGTTGGCCTTATCGAGGCGGATGGCGACGATCTCTACAATACGGCGGTGGTCATTGCTCGCCGATCTGTCGTGGGCCGCTATCGCAAGCAGCATTTGCTGGGGAAAGAGTGTTGCTTTCGGCCAGGGGATGGCGTGCCGATTTTCGACATCGAAGGCCTGCGCTTCGGAATCAACATCTGCTTCGACACCAATTTCACCAACGCTGCCCTTGGGGTGGCGCAGCAGGGGGCATCACTACTCCTTTGTCCTGCCAACAACATGATGCCGCGGCAGGCGGCAATTGAGTGGAGGGACAAGCACAATGCGGTGCGCGGCGAGCGATGTCGCGAGACCGGCCTATGGCTGATGTCGTCGGACGTTACAGGTGCCCAGGATGGCAGCGTTGCTTGGGGGCCGACTGCGGTCCTGAACCCCGCCGGGCAGGTCGTCACGCAGCTGCCGCTCGATGCACCAGGCCTGCTCGTCTTTGATATGCCTGCAGGCCGACATCGCACTGAAGGATGAACGAGTTCCAGGGTTCGGGGGTGATCTCGACAAGCTCTTTCGGCCACCGACCGGGCTGATGATGGACTTCAAATGATATAATTCTATATCATTTGACGACAGTAGTTGCCTGAGGTTCCCCATGCCCGCACCGCCCGACTTCCGCTGGCCCAACGGCTCCAGGTTCGCCCTGTCCATCGTCGTCAACGTCGAGGAGGGCGCCGAGCAGAATATCCGTGACGGCGACAAGGGTCCCGAGCCCGTCGATGAGCTCAGCGCCGTGCCCAAGCGACCGATGCGCATGCATGGCAACGAGAGCAACTACCAGTACGGCATCAAGGCCGGTGCGCCGCGCATTCTGAAGCTGCTGGACGAGCACAAGATCCGCGCCACCTGGACGGCGGCGGCCCTGGCGCTGGAGCGTGCGCCCGAGATCGCCCGGGCCATAGCGGCCCGTGGCGACGAGGTGTGCAGTCACGGCTATCGCTGGGCGCACCAGTTCTGGATGGACGAGGCCCAGGAACGCGAATTCATCCGCAAGGCCGCCGACAGCCTGGAAAAGACCACCGGCCAGCGCCCCGTCGGCTGGCTCTCGCGCTACCTGCACACCGAGGTAACGCGTCGCCTGCTGGTCGAAGAAGGATTTGGATACCACATGGACGACTACTCCGACGATTTCCCCTTCTGGGAGAGCGTCGAGATGGCTGACGGGTCGAAGCGGCCGATGCTGATGATGCCGTATGCTCTGGACTCCAACGACATGAAGTTCTGGTTGGCGCCGTCCCTGACCGCCCGCGACTGGCTGACCTACGCTACTGACACTTTTGACTGGCTGGCCGGCGAGGCCGAGCGCGATGGTGCCCGCTACATGAGCCTGGGCCTGCACTTGCGGATCATCGGCCGGCCCGGGCGGATCGGCGCGCTGAAGGGGTTTCTGGAACACATAGCAAAGCGACCCGACGTCTGGATCGCCAGCCGCAAAGAGATCGCCGAGGCCTTCACAGCAGCGGTTCCAGCGCCCGCGTTGACCTGAGCCTGAGGCCCGCGTAATTTGTCCGGACAATTTGTCCGGACAATCCCCGCTCATGACCTTTCGGTCCTTGTTATTTGTACCCGGCAATCGCCCGGAGCGATTCGAAAAGGCCCTGACAGCGGGGGCCGACGCCGTCTGCATCGACCTGGAAGACGCCGTGGCACCGGACGCCAAGGCCGAAGCCCGCGCCGCCCTGACAGCCTTCCTGGCACAAGGTGCCCGACCCGGTCTGGGTGTGCGGGTTAACGGCCCGGCCAGCGATTATCTGGATGCTGACTGTCGCGCCTTGTCTGGCCATTCTCTGGCGTTTGTGATGGTGCCGAAGGTTGAAGCGCCGGGTCAGGTCGCCAGCCTGCGGATCAGATTGGGCGACGAAACACCCTTGTGGCCGATCATCGAAAGCCCGGAGGGGCTGCGCCAGGCTTGGGACATCGCCGCCGTTCAGGGCGTGGGCGGCGTGCTGTTCGGCGCGGCGGACTATTCGGCTGAGGTCGGTTGCACACTGGATTGGGACGCGCTGCTCTACGCCCGCGGCGCGCTGGCTGCCGCCGCAGCGCGGGCCGGGGTCGAACTGCTGGACGTGCCCTATCTGGACATCGGCGACGCGGCCGGGCTTTCGGACTCCACCCGCCGGGCCAAGGCATTGGGGTTCACCGGCCGCGCCTGCATCCATCCGGGCCAGATAGAGGCGGTGAACGCGGCCTATACCCCGACGTTGGCGGAAGCCGATCGCGCCCGACGCATCATCACCGCCTTCGAAGCGGCCGCCGGCGGCGCGGCCCTGCTGGATGGCAAACTGATCGAACTGCCAGTGGTGCGGGCCGCGCGCCGGATCCTTGAACGGTCGGGAGCGTAAACATGGTTCAGAACTGGAAAGAGGTCGGGCCGCAGCGCTACCGCGAGACCTTCGGACGCTACTTCGAAGATTTCCATGTCGGCGATGTTTACGAGCACCGCCCCGGCAAGACCGTCACGGAATATGACAACCATCTCTTCACCCTGTTGACCCTCAACACCCACCCGATGCATTTCGACGCCGAGTTCGCCAAGGCCTCGGAGTTCAAGCAGAACCTGGTGGTCAGCACCTATACCCTGGCCCTGCTGATCGGCATGAGCGTGACCGACACCTCCCAGAAAGCCGTCGCCAACCTGGGCATGGACGACGTGAAGTTCACGGTCCCCGTCTTCGCCGGCGACACCCTCTATGCCGAGAGCGAGGTGCTGGCCAAGCGCGAGAGCCAGTCACGGCCCGGCCAGGGCATCGTCACCATTCGTACCCAGGGCAAGAACCAGCGTGGCGAGATGGTCTGCACTTTCACCCGCAACATGCTGATCCCCGGGCGCGGCAACGCGGTCGAAGACAAGGTCGGAAACTACTGATGAACACACAGATCTCGGAGGCCGACGAACGCGCCATTCTGGGCGCCATCGACAAGTGGATCGAGAAGAAGGTGGCCCCCGTCGCCATGCAGCTGGAGCATGACGACGAATGGCCCGCCGACCTGGTGAACGACATGGTCGAGTTGGGTCTGTTCGGCGCGCTCATCGAGCCGGAGTATGGCGGGCTCGGGCTCTCGGCCTCGACCTATTCCCGCATCGTCATGCGCATCGCCGAGGAGTGGATGAGCCTGACGGGGATCTTCAACTCGCACCTGATGATGGCGCTGGTGGTCCAGAAGTTCGGCACGGTGCGCCAGAAGGAGTACTGGCTACCGAAGTTTGCCAGCGCTGAGCTGCGCGGCGGCCTTGGGTTGACCGAGCCCGACGCCGGCACCGACCTACAGGCGATCCGCACCGTGGCGCGGCGCGACGGCGATGACTACCTGGTGACGGGCACCAAGACCTGGATCTCCAACGCCATCCAGGGCCACGTTTGCTGCCTGCTGGTGAAGACAAACCCAGACGCCCAGCCCCGTCACAAGGGGATGAGCATGCTGATCACGCCCAAGATCAACCCCGAAACCCGGGTG
>JANORH010000518.1:0-2355 GCA_031415215.1 Alphaproteobacteria bacterium
GCTGGAAAGCTTGTGCGGCAAAGCGATGCGAACGACGGGCCCGGCCTCGAAATCCTTGCAGTCCACCAGGATGCATTCCGAGGTGCCGGTGTTCTCGTCGATGATGAAGCTGACCAGATAGCCATCGTCTTCGTCGGTGGCGCCTATCCTCGGTACGAACGGGGCCTCGCTGGCATATCGGCCTTCGGGCAGCTCGATCGACCAGGACTCTCCGGTCTCAAGATCGTGCTTCACGAAGCCTTTGAACAGGAACCATCCGGGCTTGGGGAAGGTGGAATAGGCATAGCGATAGGGCTTGCCGGCATGGCGCTGGTTGAACATCCCGAATTCCAGGATGCGGTCGTCCAGATGGTGCTCACGGGTTTCGCCAGTCTTCAGATTGAACCGCCAGCGGTGCAGCTTCGGCCGGAAGCTGTGCTCGTCCACATAGGCCATCATGTGCTCGAAACCGGCCGGGGCGTCGGCCAGCGGGCGCGGCATCGGCTTTTCCTGGAAGTAGGCGTCCATGACGATCTCGTCGCCGTCCTCATAGGCATTGAGGAAGTGAAGAATGTAGGTGGGGTCGGCCTCGAACCACTGAATGTCCTCCGGGTTCCCGAAGCGGGGGATCACCGCGAACCGGGACGGCAGACCCCGGTGCTCGCGCACCGCGTGGACGTTGCGCTTCAGGAGTTCCTCGTCCCAGAACACCGGCAGGTCATTCAGGATCGAGTAGTTGGCGGTGAACGCCATGTCGTGGGGCAGGCGCGGGCCGGGCAGGGGGATCGGTACGTAGTGCTTGAGCTTTCCGGTCCGATCCACGACGCCGTAGTGCATGAAGGGCGCGTGCTTGGAGTAGTTGAAGAACAGCAGCTCGCCGGTGGCCTCGTCGACCTTGGCGTGGGCCGAGACGCCGTCCAGCGGACCCCAGCTGGCGACGCCGCCCTGCTCCAGGGTTTCGGGGTCCAGCCAGTAGGCCTCGCCGCACTGATAGAAGGTCGAGACGATGCGGCCGCCATGCACGACCACGTCGGTGGACGAGGAGTCCTTCAGGCCGCCGTGAGCCCCGAAACCCGGGCGCAGGGAGACCCCGACCCCGTCCATCAGACCGCCCCAGAGCGACTGGCCCGCCTCCTGCTCGGCCTCGAACCCCCGGGTGCGGACAAAGCGGTTGCGGTAGTTGGCGCGACCGTCCTTGAAGTCGATCACGTGCACCATGCCGTCCCCGTCGAAGGGGTGATAGCGGCCCAGCGCCTGATGCACCGGGTTCTCGGTGTTGCGAACATAAACGCCGTCGATGTCGGTGGGGATGGCGCCTTCCAGGACCGCGAGATCGGTCGCGTCGACCTCCTCATGCAGCGGGGTCCAGGCCCCGTTGAGATAGGGGTGATTGCTAGGCTGCAGCGAGGTTTTTACGGACGGAAGGCGTTCCAGTTTCATTTCATACATCAACTTCGTTTGTCACAAGCAGGCGTATATTCGGGTGTCAAACTAGCAGTATAGTCTTGTTGTGCAAGTGACTGATAAGGGGCCTGCGCGACCTACCCAGCACACTCATTGCCCGCTAAACAGGTCCCAGACTCAGCAAGAACCGCGACGGGCAGGAAACCATGAAACTCAACGACAAGATCATCGTCGTCACCGGCGCGGCCAGCGGCATTGGCAGGGCTCTGGCGCAGCGCTTTGTGGCAGAGGGCGCAAAAACCGTGGTCTGTTCGGACCGGGATGGTGACGGCGTGCGCGCTGTGGCGGCGGAAATCGGCGGCGTGGCCATTCAGGCTGACGTGTCGCGCGAGGCGGACATCCAGGCCCTGATCGTTCAGACCGAGCGCGAGTGCGGGCCCATCGATCTGTTCTGTTCCAATGCTGGCATCGGGGTCGGCGGCGGTGCCGAGACGCCGACGGACGACTGGCAGCGGATCTGGGACATCAATGTCATGGCCCACGTCTGGGCGGCGCGGCATCTGGTGCCCTTGATGGCGGCGCGGGGCGGCGGCTATTTGCTCAACACGTCGTCGGCGGCGGGGTTGTTGTCGCAGATCGGCTCGGCGCCCTATGCGGTGACGAAGCACGCTGCGGTCGGTCTGGCCGAATGGCTGGCGATCACCCACGGCGATCAGGGGATCAAGGTCTCGGTGCTGTGCCCGCAGGCCGTGCGCACCGCCATGACCGCCGGCAATCCCGACGGCGTCGCCAGCATCGACGGTATGATGGAGCCGGATGTGGTGGCCGAGGCCTGTGTGCGGGCCATCGAGGCCGAGACCTTCCTCGTGCTGCCGCACCCCGAAGTCCTGACCTATATGCGCAACAAGACCAACGACTACGACCGCTGGATCGGCGGCATGCGCAAACTGAACCGGCGGTTCAACGGCTGAC
>JANORH010000519.1:0-3968 GCA_031415215.1 Alphaproteobacteria bacterium
TCATGACGCCTAGATGCGACGCGAACGGCTTCGGCTCAAGCGTATCGCGCCATTCTGTCGACGTCGGCCCTTGGCGCGAACGGTGATTCACGCTCTATGCTCGAAAATCGCACCCCAAACCGACGCCCGGCGTCGCGCAAAGACGAGGCCCCATGGATCTTGCCGTCGAAATGATCCACGCGACGGTTCAGCTGGAGCAGCCGCTCGGCGACGGGACGCGGACGGTCGGAACCGGGTTTTTGATCTCGGCTCCTGACCAAGACGGCCAGCCGCGAACCGTGTTGATTACCGCCCACCACGTGTTCCAGAAGATGCCCGGCGTGAATGCCAGGATCGGCTACCGGATCGCCAACAAGGACGGATCGTGGAGCTATTCGCCCCAGACGCTGAAAATTCGCGACGGGGACGGCCGTGAACTGTGGACCCACCATCCGGATCGCGACGTGGCCGCAATATCAGTCACAGCGCCGCCTCAGTTTACCCGCGCGGCGCTGCCGCTCAGCTATCTGGCCTCGGACGGGACATTCGAGATATTCCGGGTCGACGCGGGTGAGGAGATGATGGCGCTCGGGTTCCCGCGCGGCCTGTCGGCGAATGGCGCGGGGTTCCCGATCCTGCGGGCTGGTCGAGTGGCCTCGTTTCCGCTGGGACCGGCCAAGATATTCCCGACATTCCTGCTCGATTTTTCGGTGTTCCCGGGCAATTCGGGCGGTCCGGTTTTCTTCAGTCGTGCGTCAAAGGCGGGCGTTATATCCGTCGACGACAGCGGGCTCGATCCCGGCTTTATCGCGGGACTGCTGACCCAGGAGGTCGAACCCAATAACGAGCGCCTCGGCATCGGCGTCGTGACGCACGCCAGATATGTGCGCGAAACCATTGCCCTGCTGCAGGACCCGACGGCAGTATCCACAGTCGCCAGCACAGAACAGGTCGACGGCGCGAAGGCGGCGACAGCAGAAGACGCGTCGCGGGATTAGCGGCCCCCCGTAAGGGGAGCCGCCACATCTCAGCCGCCGTAGATGATCGACATCGTTTCGGCGATGCAGGCCGGCTTGGCCTCGCCCTCGATCTCGATGGTGCACTCGTTCTTCAGCTGCATGCCGCCGGCCTTGGCTTCGGCACCGATCAGCTTCTGGCGCATGCGCACGCGCTTGCCCACGCGCACCATGTTGATGAAGCGCACCTTGTCCGAGCCATAGTTGATGCCCCGTGTCACGCCCTTGACCGGCAGCATACCGCCGCCCAGGAACGGGATCAGCGACAGGGTTAGATAGCCGTGGGCGATGGGCCCGCCGATTTCCTTCGTCGCGCGCTCGACGTCGACGTGGATCCACTGGTGGTCGCCCGTGGCCTCGGCGAACTTGTTGACCCGGTCCTGATCGATCAGCACCCAGTCCGACACGCCCACCTCCTGGCCGATCATTCCGGGCAGGTCCTTGATCTCGACGGGGTTCATGCGTTGGTTTCCTCTGGTACTTGAATTCGGCCGATACCCTCTAACATCTGTTTGCATCAGGGCAAGACGGACGGAGTGGCAGACGTTGAACCAGGCGCTAACGATCCGACGGGCACAAGCGACGGAGGCCGAAGCGCTGACTGAAATGGCGATACGTGCCAAGGCCTCCTGGGGCTACGACGCCGCCTTTATCGAAGCCTGCCGCGCCGAACTCACAATGACGCCGGAACGCCTCGCCGCTTGGACGGTGTGGGTGGCCGAGGCGGACGGCATGATTGTTGGCATGATTGCGCTCAGCGTTGATCACGGCGCCGAGGTCGAGGACTTCTTTGTGGAACCGGCGTTCCAGGGGCGCGGCGTGGGCGGGATGCTGATGGCCACATTGATGGATGCCTGCCGCGCCAGGAACGTCACGACGGTGTCAGTCGATGCTGACCCGAACGCCGAGGGCGTCTACGCGCGTCTGGGTTTCACCACCGTAGGCCGCTCGCCATCCGGGTCGATCCCCGGACGCCTCTTGCCGCGGATGGAGCTGACGCTTCAACCCTGATCTCAAAAATTAGCTCGTCGTCCCCGGGCTTGTCCCAGGGAAGACGAGCAAAAACTAAAATGGCCCATCCTCAAACGATCTTCGAGCCTTCCTTGCCCCAGTAGGCGTCGCGGATCAGGCGTTTGTACAGTTTGCCCGTCGGGTGCCGGGGCAGTTCGGCCATGAAGTCGATCACGCGCGGCGACTTCACGTGGCTGAGGTGCTGGCGCGAATAGGCCATCAGCTCGTTGCGCAGGGCGTCGCCGGCGTCGGCCCAGTCCAGCGGCTGGATCACTGCGATGACCTGCTCGCCCATCTCCTCGTGCGGTCCGCCGACTACGGCGGCGTCGGCGACCTTGGGGTGGCCGATCAGCACGTTTTCGAGTTCCTGCGGATAGATATTCACCCCGCCGGAAATGATCATGAAGCTCTTGCGGTCGGTGAGATAGAGGTAGCCTTCCTCATCTACCCAGCCCACATCGCCCAGCGTGGTCCAGCCGTGCTGGTTGGTGCCCTCGGCCACCTTTTCCGGCGCATTGTGATAGCTGAGCGGTGCGCCGCCCGAGAAATAGACGCTGCCTTCCGTGCGGGGCGGCAGGGCCTCGCCGTCCTCGCCGCAGATCTTGACTTCCGCCGTCAGTCCGCGGCCCACGGAGCCCTTGTGGGTCAGCCATTCCGCCGCCGAAATATAGCAAAAACCGTTGCCCTCGGTGCCCGCGTAATACTCGTGGATGATCGGCCCCCACCAGGCGATCATCTGTTCCTTGACGGGCACGGGGCAGGGTGCGGCGGCGTGCACCGCAGAGACCATCGACGACACATCGTATTTGTCCCGCACCGCCTGTGGCAGTTTCAGCAGCCGCACGAAATGGGTTGGCACGAACTGGCCGCAGTTGACCTTGTGCTTTTCGATATCGGCCAGCATCTGCTCGGGGTCGAACTTCTCCATCACCACCACGGTGCCGCCATTGCGCTGCACGCCCATGGTCCAGCGCAGCGGGGCGGCGTGATACAGCGGCGCCGGCGAGATGTAGATCGAGGGATCGGGAAAGCCGAAGATCTGCGACGACATGTTCGCCAGCGGATTTTCCGGATCGATAGGCCCGCCGGTCAGCGCTGGCTTCACGCCCTTGGGCCGCCCGGTGGTGCCCGACGAATAGAGCATGTCCGAGCCCGCGGTCTCGTCCGCGATCGGCGTAATCGGAAAGACCGCCCGCGCCGCCTCGAAGTCGGCATAGGGGGCACGCACCTCACCCACCATATAGAGCTTCACCCCCGGCAGATGGGCTGGCAGATCGTCGCTCACTGCGCCCACGCCCGCCGAGGTGATCAGCACCTGCGCCGCGCAGTCGCCGACGATGTACTCCACCTCGCCCGCCGTCAGCTTGGACGAGATGCAGGTGTAGTAGAGCCCCGACCTCTGCGCCGCCCAGGCGATCTCGTAGAAACGGGGACTGTTGTCCATGAAGATCGCGATCACATCGCCCGCCTTCAGCCCCAGCGACCGGAAGAAATGCGCCCCCTGGTTCGACCGCTCCTCCAACTGGCGATAGGTCACCGTCTCGCCGGATGCGGCCATGATGTAGGCGGCGCGGTCGGGGTGGGTCTTGGCGTGGTGGCTCGGATGCATGGTCGGCGCAGGCTCCCTCGGCGACCGGTTCTGCGACGGTCGTTGGTGTGGGGCCAGTAACGGGGGGTGACGCGGGGTGCGTCAAGCAGGGGGTCGAGGGCAGGCTATGTTGTCGTTGGCATTTCGGGCGACGGTAGCGCTGCCAAGGCCTCGTCCACTTCGGCCATAATCTGTTCGAGAAGGGCGTGTTGGCTGTGGATATCCTTTCCGAGCTTCAAGACATCCACCGCCGTTTGAGGGGCGTTCGTGACCAGCAGTCGCTTCTTCGCGGTGATGCCGATGCGGCGTGGATGCTCCTCGCCCTCTAGTTTCAGGATCGGATCGTGGATCATGCGGTTGCGTCGCTCCGCGAG
>JANORH010000520.1:0-2587 GCA_031415215.1 Alphaproteobacteria bacterium
CCCTTGGCAAAGCGCGGGATTTGATAGTCGGGCCGCAGCCAGCGCACCTGTCCCGCCGCCTCCTCCTTCGCCCGCTCGGCGTTCAACGCCACCAGCCGCGCCAGGATTTTGGACAGCCAGGCGAACCAATACCGCATTGAAATTCCGTTGGTCGAAACGGCTATCGGCGAGCCCGATATGCCGCGAGTTCTTCTGCGGAAATTTGCTCCCCACCCACGAGCTGGTAGTGACACTCATCGACAACCCGCACCTGATCGCCTTCCAGCGTAAGCTCGAAGATCGCGATCCGCTCGTCATCCATGAACTGTGCTGCGATGGGTCGGCAAATCAACGCGGGGAATTTCTCGGCGCAGCAAGCCAGGTCCTGTTTGGCTTGCACCGACCCTAGCTGATCGTTTCCACCCTTGGCTTGCACGGGCAATACGAACTGCGCGCCATGACGGTCCACGCCGACATAGATCTCATCGATCTCAATCTGCCCTATTCCCTTCACGGACGTCCGCAAGTGGTTCTGCAGGGAATAGGTCGTGATTCCCAGGAAGGTATCGAGCAAGCGATTGTACCTTAGCTTCGCCAGCAGCGCCTGCTCGTCGCTCAGAGAGTAAAAACTGATGATCTCAGGGGTCGCGTCTGGAATTTTGATCGTTACAAGTTCCCGGTTGGGAATGATGCGATTGATAGGAACCAGCAGGAAGCGATAGAGCCCCCGCCCCGCACCCTCGATGATCCATTCGAGACCCTCAGGCTGGGTTGCCAATATGCTCTGGGGCATCGGGGCCCGATACCGAATGGAATAAACGACATCTCCCAGATTCTTGGGCAACTGGATGCCAAGTTGGCTCGCGGCGCGAACAAGATCCTCCCGCTCGAATGCGAGCGCTTCTGCGCCTTCTCGGAAGCCCGCCATGGTTTCTCCGAAGAACACGTGTTCCACAATGGCGGCGTAGCGATTGAGCTTGAAATCATCGCCGCTCATTCGGCTGGAACTCGCGCGAGATTCTCAAAGCCCGCCTCGATTTCTGACTGTTTGCGCTTTCGGGCACCGCTTTTCATATCACGGCGTCTGATCGGATTGTCGACACGCCAGTGGTTAGCCGCCTGCGACACCGTAAGGTTGAGCAGCCATGTCTCGCCCAATCCCAATACTGCCGTCGGCTTTTCGGCAGTCGCCCCCAGCGCCTTTATGACTTCTTCGCCGATCACACGCGCGAGTGGCGGCGCAACAGCATTTCCAACCTGTCTGGCACCATGCCACTTGGTTGCGTGCAACCTGAACCAATCCGGGAAACCATGTAGGCGGGCCATTTCCCTCACAGTGATGCAACGTGGAAAAAGATAGTGGATAGGCCGGGGACTGGTGAAAGCCCCGCGCGACCCATCAGTGCCAGCCCTCAAGGTATTCGCAACGCCGGACGACGGGAGCTTGAAGAACCGACTGATCGGCTCGACCTTCCCTTGCTCTGTTGAGGCGAAACGACGCCTAGAGATATCGGAGTGTTCAGTGCGTGCGCTGGACGTCAGCAAGTCGGAATCCCAGCTGCGACGGTAGCCACAACGCCAGTGCTCCGGCCTTGAGCACCGCATCTCGGCGGCATAATCGCTCGGACAGCCCAACAAGTCCACGCGGGTCTCGTCACTGCCCTTCAGCGTTTCGAACATCTCGGCGTCCGGCAGATCGCCTAACGCGTCTGCACACGACGGGCTTTCGGGGAGGCTGCCTTTAGAGCCTGCGGCTCTTGTTCTGGGCTTCGGATAGTCCGGCAGCGCCTCGCCAAGTTTGGCACCGAGCAGAATTAGCCGCTCCCGGCTCTGCGGGACGCCATAGGCCGACGCATCGAGAACCTTCCATGGGGTTCGCACCCGATAGCCGACGGATCTGAACGCACTTACCAGTTCATCCAGAAAGCGGCGGTGTTTGCCAAGCGTCAAGCCCTTCACGTTCTCGAACACGAAGTAGCGTGCATCGAGTTCGGTGACGATCCGCACGAACTCCAGCACAAGCCGGTTGCGCGGATCGTCGAGCACGCGCTGGCCGATCAGTGAGAACCCTTGGCAAGGCGCGCCTCCGACGACCACGTCGACCCTCCGGTCGCCCAGATCGGCGACCTTGCGAATTTCTGCGCCGGTTAGCCCGATGACGGAACGGGCAAGCACCCTTGTCTGCGGAAAATTGAAGGCATGGACGGCAGCGTGCACCGGATCGATCTCGACCGCCGCCACAACATCGAATCCCGCCTGCTCGAAGCCGAGACAAATACCTCCCGCCCCTGCGAAGAGATCGACGACAACGGGACGACCCAAAACCATCTCTCCCAAGCGCCCCATCTCGAGCAATTCAATCCACCGATTCGGACCCTGTCGGTTGATCGACCTCATCGCCATTAACGATACGACACCAATCTAAGTTCTGCAATTGTTCTTTTAATTGCCAACTCTCTTCGCAAATTCATCACGTCCCACGCCGGACCCCGCGTGCGCCGTCCCAGCGTCTCCAGGTCCTCCACGGGCAACAGGCTCTGCTGCGCGGGAATCGCGTTCTTGGCCCCCGGCAGACGTGACTGCTTGGCCTCCAGGATAAAGGTGTCGC
>JANORH010000521.1:0-7520 GCA_031415215.1 Alphaproteobacteria bacterium
TACAACGGCGCGGGATGGACCCCCACCCAGGGTGCCTTCAGCGCCGACGCCCGCCATGGACACCGGGCCAGGACCAGAACCGCCGCGACGCCTGGCGCTGGCAGACCTTCCAGGCTGGGCCGTTGAAGACCACGCTGCCGCGCTGGCCGCGATCCAGCAGACCTGCGGCTCGAGCCGCGATCCTGCCTTGACGCCAGCCTGTGCTGGCGCCCGCGAAACCCGACCCGAAAACGCCCGCGCGTTCCTCGAACGCACCTTCGTGGCCGAGCACTACGCGGGTGATGGCGTGCTCACCGCCTATTTCGCCCCTGTCTATCCCGCCCGCCGCCGTCCTGATCAGGATTTCAGCGCACCTGTCCGCGCCAGACCGGATGATCTCAAGGTCGCCGACGGCGGTATCGTTCTGCAGAAATTGCCCGACGGGTCCGCCGAGCTCTATCCGGACCGTGCTGCGATCGAGGCCAGAACGCCCGCTGGCCCGCTGGCCTGGATGCGACCCGAGGAACTGTTTTTCCTGCAGATCCAGGGCTCCGGTGTGCTGGTCTATGACGACGGTCGCAGGACCAAGGTGCTCTACGCCGCGCACAATGGTCGCCCCTTCGTGGGGATCGCCAACCCGATGCGCGACCGGGGTCTTCTGCCTCGCGACAACACCTCCGGAGACGCGATCCGCAACTGGCTGGCGGCGAATCGCGGACCGGCCGCTGACGAGATCATGCGCCTGAACCCGCGCTACGCGTTTTTCAGCCTGGCCCTCGACGACGGCAAGCCGCCGGTCGGGGCGGCCAATGTCCCGCTGCCCGCTGGGCGTGCGGTCGCGGTGGACCCGGCCTTTCATACCATGGGCGAGCTTTTGTGGATCGACGCCGAGGCACCGCTGCTGATCGGCGCCTTTCCGACCTATCGGCGGCTGGTGACGGCCCTCGACACCGGCGGCGCGATCAAGGGCGAGGTGCGGGCTGATCTCTATCTGGGGGAGGGGGCGCAGGCCGGCGCCGAAGCCGGGCGCGTGCGCCATACCCTGCGGCTCTATCGGCTGGTTCCGCGATGAAACGACCGCTCAAGCCGGAGGAGCGCCAGATCTGGTCGATGGTGGCCGCTACCGTGCATCCCCTGACGGCCCGCAACACCCCCAAGCCCGCCCGTGCCCAGACTCTCGATGCCGCAGCACGAATTGAGCCGAAACGGCCCGCGACCAATACCCGAACGCTTCGGGCCAGTGTGGATGGCATAGAACCCAACCGCCGACACCGGATCGCCCGTGAGCGTGAGGAAATCGGCGGCCGCATCGACCTGCACGGCCTGACCCAGGACCGGGCCCGCGCCACCCTCGAGGGCTTTCTCAAGGGCGCCTGGGCGCAAGGCTATCGCGCCATTCTCGTGATCACCGGAAAGGGGGTTCAGGGCGACGGCGTTCTGCGCCGCAAGACGCCCGAATGGCTGGGGGCGCCGCACCTGTCCCATATTGTCGCAGGAATATCGGAAGCCCACCGTCGACACGGCGGCGAAGGCGCGCTCTATGTGGCCCTGAAGCGCAAGCCGCGCGCCTGATTGCACCGCGGGATTCCCCCTTGCCCAGAACGATTTTCGTCGCCCTTGCCGCTACCCTGGCCCTTGCATCCTGTCAGGGCCCGCCACAACGGCCCGCCTGTCCTGCCGGCAAGATATGCCTTGAGTACGGCAACAACGGTGAACCCCAGACCCTCGATCCCCAGAAGGCCAATCTGGTCGACGAATTCGCGATCATCGGCGACCTGATCATAGGTCTGACCACCGAGGCCCCAGACGCCACGCCGATGCCAGGCGTCGCCACCCACTGGGAAACCAGCACTGACGGCCTGGTGTGGACCTTCCACCTGCGACCATCGAGATGGTCCGACGGCGTGCCGGTCACCGCCGATGATTTTGTGTTCGGCATCCGGCGGACGCTGGATCCGAAGACCGCCTCGATCTACGCCTACCTGCTCTACGTCATCAAAGGGGGCCAGGCGGCGAACGAGGGCAAGGCCCCTCTGACATCCATTGGCGTCCGGGCTGTCGACCCGATGACCGTCGAGATCACTTTGGCCCATCCCGCGCCGTACCTGCCGGAACTGGCCAAGCACCAGAGCTTTTTCCCGGCCCCGAAACACGCGGTTGAAAAGTTCGGGGACGCCTGGGTTCAGCCCGGCAAGTATGTCTCCAACGGGCCCTTCAAGCTCACAGTCTGGAAGTTGGGCGACAAGATCACGGTCGAGAAGAACCCACGGTTCTGGGATGCCAAAAACGTCTGCCTGGACCGCATCAACTACTACCCCACCCCGGATGTCGTCAGCGCCGAGCGGCGCGTGGCCCGGGGCGAACTGGACCTCAACAGCCGCTTTCAGTCCAACCGTTATCAACGACTGAAGGACACCATGCCCGGTGTTCCCCGCGTCGATGTCTCCATCGCCACCAGCTACCTCTCGTTCAACACCCGCGACGTCGCCGCGTTCAAGGATGTCCGCGTGCGTCGGGCACTGTCTGAGGCCATCGACCGCGACTTCATTACGGCAAAACTGCTGCGTGCCGGCCAGCAACCTGCCTATTCCTTCGTGCCCCCGATCACCTCGAACTACGTCAAGGGCCCGCGCCTGCGCTGGGCAGACAAACCCTTCGGCGCGCGACAGGTCGAGGCCCAGGCCTTGCTGGCCCAGGCCGGTTACACGCCGGCGCGCCCGCTTGAGATCACCATCCTCAGCCCCAACAACACCGACACCCTATTGTTGATGGAGGCGATCCAGGCCGATTGGCGCGAGATCGGGGTCGACGTGAAGCTGCGCCAGAGCGAGGGTGCCGTGGCGTTCGACGCCTACCGCAACCGCGCCTTCGAGGTCGGCACCATGAGCTGGTACGGCGACTTCAACGACCCCGTCACCTTCCTGGGTCTCCTGAAATCGGACACCGGCGGGCAGAACTATGCTGACTACAAGAACCCCGCCTATGACGCCCTGCTGGCCCGGGCCGACCAGGAGGCCGACCTCCAGGCCCGAGCCACGATCCTTTCCAGGGCGGAACAGCTGATGCTGGACGAAGAAGCCATCGCGCCGCTATTCCACATCGTGAACCGAAACCTGGTCAGCAAGCGCGTCACCGGCTGGGCCGCCAATCCCCCGAACTTCCACCGGACCCGCTGGATGTGCCTGACGAAGTAGGGCGGCCAAGACTGCCGACGGTGTTGAGTGCGAACTTTCACATCCCATCCCGCGCCACGCGTCGCGCGCTACGGGATGGCGGAGAGGGTGGGATTCGAACCCACGATACCCTTCCAGGTACGCCGCATTTCGAGTGCGGTACTTTCAACCACTCAGCCACCTCTCCAGAGCCGGCGCAGACCTTCGCGAAAGGGCCTGCTGAGCAAGCGGCGGAAACTAATCATCGGACCTCTTGAGCGCAAGGGGGCAGTTCGCAGGGTTTTCAGCGGGGGTAGAGAACCATCTGGGTGCAACGGAACACGGCCATGACCTTGCCGGTGGTGGCGTTGGTGGCCTCTGCGTCCCAGACCTGGGTCATGCGACCGCCGTGCAGCAGGCGGGCCTCACATTGCACGCGCTCACCAATCGTCGCCGTGCCCAGGTAGTTCGTCTTGATCTCGATGGTGGTGAACCCGCTGGCACCTTCGGGCAGCGAGGCCACGCAGGCGTAGCCACAGGCGCTGTCCACCAGCGCCACGATAGAGCCGGCGTGCAGAAAGCCATTGGCCGCCATGTGGATTTTCGCCACCGTGAACCCGCCGCTGGCGTGGCCCTTGGATACATCCGTCCACTCAATACCCAGTTCGCCGGGCAGGGTGCCCTTCTGACGCTCTGCGAACAGGGCCGCCTGATTGCCTTCGAGCATGATCTGATCTCCCGTTCACCCAGCACATGGGAAACTGACGTTGCGAAAGCCAAGGGCCAGTTGCCGGGCCACGGACCTTGCCCGCCGCCCACGCGACGGCGAAGGTGTGGACCACGAACAGGGTGAGGCACCATGGCCGACGAGATGATCTCCTTTGGCGCAAAGCTGGCCCTGCATGCCCAGCGGCGACCCGACGCGCCGGCGGTGACATGTGGGACTGAAACCCTGACCTATGCCCAGCTGCATCGTCGCTCTAACCGCATTGCGCGCGGGCTGGCGTCCAGCGGGGTGATGTTCGGCGATCTGGTCACCGTCGGCCTGCCCAATTCCGTAGGCTTTGTCGAGGCCTGCTACGGCATCTGGAAACTGGGCGCGACGCCCCAGCCGGTGTCATTTCGTCTGCCCAAGGGCGAATTGCAGGCGATCATCGAGCTGGCCAAGGCGCCCCTTGTGATCGCTGAGTTCAGCCATCAGATCGACCGTCCGATGATGACCGTAGCGGAACTCGCCGCCCTGTCCGACGACGACAGCGACCTGCCGGACCAGATCCCGCCCGCATCAAAGGCCCCCACCAGCGGCGGGTCGACCGGACGCCCCAAGCTGATTTTGGCCGGCCAGCCGGGCCTGTCACTGAGAGACGCGACCGAGGTGCCGTTCTATGGCATCCGGCCGGAGCAGACGGTGCTGCTGCCTGCGCCGCTCTATCACAACGCGCCCTTCACCCTGACGATGAGCGCCACCCTGATGGGTGCGCATGTGGTGCTGACGCCCCGGTTCGACGCCGAGGGCACGCTGGGGGAGATCGAAACGCGCAGGGTCAGCTGGCTCTATCTGGTGCCGACCATGATGAACAGGATCTGGCATCTGCCGGAAGAGGTGCGCGCGAGATATGATATCTCCAGCGTTCAGACCCTCTGGCACATGGCGGCACCGTGCCCGCCCTGGCTGAAGGAGGCTTTCATCCACTGGATCGCGCCGGGCGAGGTGATGGAGCTGTATGCCGGCACCGAAGCGCAGGCGATCAGCATAATTTCCGGATCCGAGTGGCTGACCCATCGCGGATCGGTGGGCCGCGTGGCGGTTGGCGAGATGAAAGTCGTGGGCGAGGATGGTGCCGAACTACCAGCGGGCGAAGTCGGCGAGATCTACATGCGCCGCGCTCAGGGCGTGCCCGAGACTTACAGGTACCTCGGCGCCGACGCGCGCACGATCAAGGATGGCTGGGAAAGCCTGGGCGATCTGGGGTCGTTCGACGCGGAGGGCTATCTGTACCTCGCCGACCGACGCACAGACATGATCCTGGTGGGCGGCTCCAACGTCTATCCCGCCGAGATCGAGGCCGCGCTGGAGGAGCACCCCGCCGTCCAGTCGTGCGCCGTAATCGGCCTGCCCGACGACGACCTCGGTGCCCGCATCCACGCTATCGTCAATGTGCGGGGCGAGGTCGGCGCCGAGGACCTGAAGGCCCACCTCGCCGACCGGCTGGTGACCTACAAACGCCCGAAAACCTTCGAGTTCGTAGATGAGCCGGTGCGCGACGATGCCGGCAAGGTGCGGCGCACGGCGTTACGGGATGCGCGGATCAAGGCGGCGACATAATCCCATCAAGCGGGGGTTGAATCCCCGGCGCGGCAACGGAACGCAGGGTCGCGTCGCCAGCCCGCTTGGCCCTTTCATATTGGGTCGGCGTCAGTCCCGTCAGCGCCCGGAACTCCCGGATGGCATGTGGCTGGTCGGCGAAAGGGATCGGGTGGCCAACATGGCCGTCGGCCTCCCAGGGGCTGGCCTGCAGCTGACGAAGCATCCGGTCGACGCGCACAATACGCTGGTAGTGCTTGGGCGTCGTCCCGTGGAGATCACGGAACACCCGACGGTACTGTCGCTCGGAGAGGCGCGCAGCATCGGCCGCTTGCGCAACCGCGCCCCGCTCGGCCGTCGCCAGCAGATTCAGGGTAGAGTGGACGGGGTCGTGGGCAGCAGGCGACCCCGAAAACGTTCGGCGCAAAGCCGCTACCGCGCGTTCCGTCCAGCTGTCATAGGTGTCCTGTGCAAACGGGGCGAGCGCCACCGCCAGACCGGCGTTGCTGTCGCCGAGGTTCAGGACCTGGCCCGCCAGCCCGGAAACAGGAGTTCCAACCAGCGTCCGCATCCCGGTCCCGGTCAACGCGATGGCAAAGGCGTGGATGCGACCGGTCGCGAAACCGTAGCCCCACGCGTGCCGGGGCGCCCAGAGTGCCACCTGTGGAACACGCCGCCAGGGCGAACCCGGCGCGCGTTCACGGAGCCAATAGGGGTCGGCGGCCATCACCTGAATTGACCCCCGCACCTCGGGCAGCAGGCGCACGACCTTGCCGTCCACCGCCTCGTTGCGATGCGCAAAGCCCAGGATATGGCCCGCGAGATCAGCGGGCGGGTCCCGCCAGATCATGACAGCAGCGACCTGCGCCATGGCCGTTTCCTTCAATACCGCGCCGCGGGTTTCGCGTATCGCCGCAACCTCGGAGACTGTGACAACATGAACTCACACCAATTTGAACCCGCGATGACGTGGCGGTCGCTCCAGGTCGCGCTGGCCGTCTCGATTGCGCTGGTCTGGAGCACGCAGAGCGGAACAGCCCTCCGCGCGACCCTGGATGCCAACGCGCTTACTGCCATTCCCTACCTTCGCGCGGCGCTCGCGTCGCTCAGTGATGTGCTGGTCATGGTCGGCCTGTGCACAGTCGCCGCGCGCCGAAGTCCCATCTCGATCCTGACCTTCTCCGGTATGGGGCTTCCGCGCCTTATTCACCTGGCCTGGGCGCTTGGGACGTTTGCCCCGGCGCTCGCAATTTGCATCTGGATGGCCCCGCTGGCTGACCCCCTGGATGCCGAGGCCTTCGTCTGGCCCGGCGTGCTCGGGCCCGCGCTGGAGGAGCTGGTCTATCGCGGGCTGGCGGTGGGCGTACTTATGCGGGTTTGCGGATGGCCGCTGGCGGCCGCGTGCCTCTGGCCAGCCGTCTTTTTCGGCCTGACACACATCTGGCAGGGCTCTGGAGGCGCGGAAGTCCTTGGCATTGTGGCGATCACCGGTCTGGGGGGCCTCCTGTTCGGGTGGCTATTCGTGCGCTGGGGGTTCAGCCTCTGGCCGCCGATATTTCTGCACATGGGCATGAACAGCCTCTGGATTGCCTTTGACCTTGGCGAGAATGCCATCGGAGGGCTCCTGGGAAATGTAGAGCGTGTGGTGGTGGTGGTCCTGGCTATCGCTTTGACGCTCTGGCTGACCCGTCACCGACAAGCTTGAGGGCCGATTCTGAACCATACGGACATTGAAGCCCAGGATCGCACCGGCTAAGCCCAAGGCAAAGCCAGTGCGGGGGAACGGATGAGTATCAAGGGCAAGGCCTATCTGGCGGGGGTTTACGAGCATCCGACGCGCGACGCGCCGGACAAGACCACCGCCCAACTCCACGCCGAGAGTGCGCGCGGCGCGTTAACCGACGCCGGCCTCACGTTTGATGATGTCGATGGCTACTTCTGCGCCGGCGATGCCCCCGGGTTCGGGGCCATGTCGATGGTCGACTATATGGGCCTGAAGAACGTCCGCCACATGGACACCACCGAGACCGGCGGCTCGTCCTACATCGTCCACCTGCACCACGCTGCCCAGGCGATCGCTGCGG
>JANORH010000522.1:0-5491 GCA_031415215.1 Alphaproteobacteria bacterium
TTTCGCATCTCCAGAAAGCGCATGATCATGCCGTGCGAGGCCAGGCACAGACCCAGCCCGCCCATCAGCGCCGAGATCGACACCCCCCAGCCCGACCCGTTGCGCCACAGCGTCAGCGCCACGATCAGCGACAGGCAGAGGTAGGTCGCAAGAAGGAGACCGAGGGTAAGTCGCCGCATGGTTCCTGTTCCGAATCACCTACGAGTATCCGCTGCGGGAGCCGGGTAAGTCGACTTCATTCACCATGCGGCGGTTGGCGGCGGATCAAAGCGCGTTGAAGGGCAACCGCCCCTCCTCACTCTGGACGTCACAGGCGGGCTTGACCCGCCTGCCCAACGGCGACCTCGGTTTGGATCGGCGGATCAGGTCCGCCGATGACGATCATGGGCGAGTACACGGACCAAAACGGTCAACACTCACCCTAATGCCTGAACTTGACCCCGATATAGCCCGCCATGCCGGGCTCGCCGTACCCGAATACCTCGGAATAACGCTTGTCGGTCAGGTTCTCGACGCGGCCCGTCAGAGTGATCTGGTCGTTCAGCGCATAGGACCCGGAGATGTCCGCCGTGACGAACCCCTTGCGAACGGTCCGGCTGAAGCCGTTGCGGGCGGTGTCGGATTGACTGGATTCACCGCGTACCGTGAGCGCGCCGGACCACGGCCCCTCCGCCCAGAACAGCGCCGCAGACGCCGAGTGGTCCGGGACCCGCAGCAGGCTGCGGTCTGTCGACCGGTCGATGGCGTCCAGCCAGGCATAGCCCAGCCTGACGCGTAGGGTCTGGGTGACCCGGGCGTCGAGTTCAACTTCCACGCCAGAGGAGCTGGTCTTGGCGATATTGATGTAGCGCGAGGCGACATAGGCGATCTGGTTACGCACCAGAAGGCGGTAGGCGGTGATGGCGGCGGAAATGCGCTCATCCTCCCAACCCAGGCGCAGGTCGTATCCCTCGGCACGCTCTGGTCGCAGTGCCACGGCAGGGGCGAAACAGAAGTCGCAGACCACCTGGCTGATTGTCGGCGTCTTGAAGCCGGTGCCGGCGGAAGCCACGGCGGTGAAGCCTGACCCCAGGCTTACGGCGGCCGCGAGGCGACCGGTGGCCTTGGCCTGGTAGGCCTCCGGGTCGTCATAGCGCGCGCTGGCGGTGAACGTCAGACGGTCCAGTTCCAGACGCCCGACCGCGAAGGCCGCCGAGTTGGAGAGGTCGCGGCTTTTACCCGACGACAGGTGCGCCGCGCTCTCCTGATGCTCCGCGCCGAAGAAGAAGTCGTCGCCTCTGGCCGCTGTCCAGCGCAGCACCTGACGCTCGGCATCGAATGTCGCCGGAAAGGCCGAGACGTTTTGACGGCGCAGATCGTAGGCGCTGACGCTGATCTGATGGGTCAGGCCCAATGCCTCGACCGTGGCACGGGTCGAGCCCTGCCACGTCCGGCTTCGCGCCAGGTTCAGGGTGTCGCCCAACAGGAAAGTCGGCGGAGCGAAGCCGTCGATGTCGGCTGTACTCTGGGTGTAGCGGATGCGGGCGTCGATGCGGACGGCTTCGGAGAGGGTTGCCCGGCCGCCGATATTGGCCGTGAACGTGCGGAAACCGTCGTCCTCGGTTCCCGTGTCGGCCTTGGAGATTCCGTCGGTGCGGAAGCCGGCCAGACTGGCGTTCAGGGCGTAGTTGTCCGTCGCAGTCCCCACGCCGGCAAACCCCCGCACGGTGGAAAATGAGCCAGCCTCCAGGCTGGCGCGCACCCCGTCCAACTCGCGGGTGGTGAAGGCGACAACGCCCCCGATGGCCTCCGACCCCCATAGCGAACTCTGCGGGCCGGCCAGGAGTTCGACCCGCTCCAGATCGCTGGTCTGCAGCGACGAGGCGTCAAACGCACCGTTTGGATCAGACGGATCATCCACGGGCACGCCGTCGATCAGCACCAGGGTCTTGTCGGGACTGGCGCCCCGGATCCGGATCGCCGTCACGCCGCCGAACGCGCCTGTGCGGGCGACGCCAACGCCCGGCACCGTCGACAACAGGTCTGCGGCGAAGGCAACGTTGCGAGCCTCGATCTCGGCACGGTCGATCACTCGTGCGCCTGTCACGACGTCAGGTTCTGTGGGTAGGCGGGTGGCGGTGACAATCACCTCGTCAACGGTGGTTTCGGCTATGGCGCAGGTCGAGAGCGCGGCGAGCGCCGCGGTAGTCAGGAACAAGGTTCTCATGGTGGTCAGGACTCCAGCTTCGGAGTCGCGGCGTCAGAGCACTCATGGCTCTGCCGGTCCTTGGCCTGATCCCGGGCCGCGGACGAGCGACGGAAGAAGACGGCAGGTCTCCTGGCTTGCGGGTCAACGGACGGTGTCCTCGCCTTCCCGGGCCCCTTGATTGAGATCCCAGTGACGCCCCGTTACCGGGGAATGGACGCAGCCCTCGCCGCTTACAGTTGCGGGCACAGCCGGGGATTTTCACCCCGGTTCCCTCTTGGCCTCCGTCTCCGGAGGACCGCCTTCACACCCCCCTATTGCGACGATTGGGTGCGCAGGGCAAGGTCTGCGTCATGCGGATATCCATGATTGCTCTCGTCGCCCTGATTGCCACACCGGCGCTGGCCCAGTCTTCGCGGCAATATTCTTCGATATTGAAGGATATTGCCGCCGAGGTCTCATCGGTGCGGCAGAAGGCGGCGCTTGAACAGCTTGTGAGCTTCGGAACGCGGCATACCGGCTCCGACACAAAGTCGGAAAGGCGCGGCATCGGTGCGGCTCGGCGGTGGATCGCCTCTGAGTTCAGTTCGATATCGAAGGACTGTGGCGGTCGCCTTCAGATCGAGACCCCCTCCCAGATCATGACCGCCGAGCGGTTGGCCGGTCCGACCGAGGTTGTGGATGTGCTGGCCATCCTGCCGGGAACCACCGATCCCGGTCGAGTGATTGTGATCTCGGGCCACTACGACAGCCGTGTCACCGACGCGAAGAACTTCACCTCAGACGCCCCAGGGGCCAACGATGACGGCTCTGGTACAGTGGCGGTGATCGAGGCGGCCCGCGTGCTTTGTAAACACCAGTTTCCGGCCACCCTGGTTTTCGCGGCACTGGCCGGCGAGGAACAGGGCCTGCTGGGTGGCAAGGTGCTGGCCGACCACGCGCTGGCCAAGGGCTGGTTCGTGCAAGCCAATCTCAACAACGACATCATCGGCAACACCGAGGGCATCGGCGGCGCGCGCGACAATACCCACGTCCGGGTCTTCTCGGAAGGCACGCGCAGCACCGAGACCCCGGATCAGGCCAACACCCGGCGCTATAACGGTGGCGAGGTCGACAGCCCATCGCGCAATCTGGCCCGCTTCATGGATCGGATCGCCGACGACTATCTGACCAATCTGGACGTGGTGATGATCTACCGGACCGACCGCTTCAAGCGCGGGGGCGATCAGGTGGAAATGCTCAAGGCTGGCTTCCCGGCGGTGCGGGTGACCGAGGCGGTCGAGAACTACAACCGCCAGCATCAGGACGTGCGGATCGAGAATGGTGTCCGCTACGGCGATGTCATCGACGGCGTGGACTTCGCCTATCTCGCACAGGTGACGCGGCTGAACGTGGTGACCATGGCCGCACTCGCCCTTGCGCCGCGGCCGCCCCGAGGCGTGGATATCGCCGGGGCCGTCAGCGCCGACACGACCGTCAGCTGGACCCCGGCCCCGGACGCAGTGGCCTACCGCGTCTGGTGGCGCCGCACCACCGATCCGGTCTGGACGTTCAGCCGCATCGCCACCGGCGGCGCGCTGAAGTTGCCCGGCATCAACATCGACGACTGGTTCTTCGGCGTCAGTACGATCAGCCGCGATGGCTTCGAAAGTCCCGTCGTCTTCCCTGGCCCGGCGGGAACGTTCGAGCGTGGCGGCGCGACGCCGAAATAGGGCAAAGTCACTGCCCTAAAGGAACAGCTTCCGGAAGCTGAACCGCACCGTCCGGCCCACCGGGTCGAGGTTGGCGGGCTGGTAGCCTACGGGCGTGGCCCCGGTGGCGTCGCGGACTTGTACGCGCGCATCAAACACATTGGTCAATGACAGCGACACCCGCGAGCCCTTGAGCCAGGGGGCCGTGGCCAGCAGCGGCTTTTGCTGATCCAGATCGGCGAAGAGCCGCAGGTTGACCTTGCCGATGTCCGAGAACCGCAGGTCGCCGGTCGCAGAACCGGGTCCGCCCAGCACCGTGGTGCCACTCTTCCAGTCGGCGCTCATGCGCGCGCCGAGGCCCTTGGCAGATATGCCCAGTTCTGCCTCGATCTGGTGCCGCGACTGACCGCCGCCGGTGCCGTCGGCCGCCGCACCGTTCAGCCGGTCCAGCACCGGCCCACCGCGTCGGACCAGCAAGAAATCTTCAAAGATCACCGTGTGATAGACGCTGGCCTGCAGTCGACCACCGTTGCCGCCTCCACCCGGAGGGCCGCCGCGACCACCACCGAATCCACCGGGCGGCGGCCCACCAGCGGCAAACGCAGGTGGTCCGCTTGGCATCCCGCCGCCCGGGCCGCCGCCGGGCCGACCACCTCCGCCTGGACGCCCTCTGGCAGGTGGCTGCGGGCCGACGGGCTGGGAATAGTTGACCCCCCAGCGCAGGCTCCGGCGTTCCTGTTTGGCGAAATTGACCGGGCGAAAGTCGACCTGGATCAGGGTCCCGGCGGCGTCGCGCAGGAACCGCGCCGGGAACGCCGCCTCGATATCGGCGGTCGCGGCCGGAAAGGTGATGATCGGCCGGTCGGCGCGCAGGTCCACATAGTTCGCACTGAACACCAGGTCGCGCTTGGTGAAGGGGCTGTAGTTGACACCCAGCTTCAGGGTGTCGCGCTGTTCACCGGCCAGACCGGCGTTTCCCCCGCTCAGGCGGACGACGTCGACCGTGCGCCCTGTGGCAAAGTCGAAGATGCGAGCGCCCGACGTGAACACGACTGGATTACCAAGTTGCTGGATGGTGGGCGCTTCGTCCTCGTGACTTACCGACGCAATCAGACTGAACGTCGTGATCGGTCGCCAGTTCAGGCCGTAGCCGAGTGTGACCAGGGATCCGAAATCCGACAGGTCCTCAAGCGCCAGATTGGCGTTGGCAGAAAGCTCGCCGAACCCCTCAAGAAAGCCTGCGCGGCGGCTGGCCAGGGGAACGTCAAGGTTGGCCTGGCCGTTGAACGCCGTGCGCGACAGGTCTGTCGTCTGCGTCAAACCCAGCCGTTCGGATTCGGAGCTGAACGCGATCCGCGTGACGCCCAGCTTTAGGCTTGTCCGCACAGCGCCCGCCGGGATGCTGAACAGCTGACCGCTGGCCAGACCCTGCAACTCCGCGTTGTCCGCCTTTGAGCGCGTCGTGTTTTCGCGGAACTCAATCTGGCCCGCCGGGAAAGCGCCGAAGGGGTTGAACGTCGGTGACTTCGCGGTCACCAGCGACTGCAACGCCGCAATGTTCAGGCCAGCGTCGCTGCGGGTGCGGCTGTCGTCATGTTCGTAGACTCCGGTCAGT
>JANORH010000523.1:0-4448 GCA_031415215.1 Alphaproteobacteria bacterium
CAGAGGCGCTTGCCCAGCAGGCTTTACTGATGGAAAGCTATGGCGCGCACTGCGTTTACGTGACGGATAGCGGCGGCGCGATGAACATGGACGAATATGCCACGCGCCTCCAGGCCTATGACCGCGTGCTCAAGGCCGAGACCCAGCGCGGCGTCCATGCCCACCACAACCTCAGCCTTGGTGTTGCCAATTCCATCGTCGCGATCCAGAATGGAGCGATCCGCGTCGACGCCAGCCTCGCAGGCATGGGCGCCGGTGCCGGCAACGCTCCGCTAGAAGTGTTCATAGCCGCTGCCGACCGTATGGGCTGGAACCACGGATGCGATCTCTACGCACTGATGGATGCTGCCGAAGATCTCGTCCGCCCGCTGCAGGACCGCCCGGTGCGCGTCGATCGCGAGACCCTTACCCTAGGCTATGCCGGGGTTTACTCGAGCTTCCTGCGTCATGCTGAAAAGGCGAGCGCCGACTATGGAATCGACACCCGCGCCATTCTTGCCGAAGCGGGCAAGCGCAAGATGGTTGGCGGGCAGGAGGACATGATTGTCGACATCGCACTCGATTTAATCAAGCAAAAGGACTGTCAATGACCGATCTTTCTGTTTTGGCCGAGCGGCTTGACGATGCGCAGCGATTTGCTCGGGCTACGCCGCAGCTCTCGGATCCCATCAGCCTGCATGATGCCTATGCGGTTCAGGCGCAGTCGATCGCACTTCGGCTTGTGCGAGGTGAACGCCGGATCGGCATGAAAATGGGCTTCACCAGTCGGGCAAAGATGGTTCAGATGGGCATCGACGAAATGATCTGGGGCCGACTGACTGATGGCATGCTTGTCGACGACGCTGGGCACGTCGCCTTCGATCGCTTCGTGCATCCGCGCGTCGAACCGGAGATTGCCTTTCTGCTCAAAGCCCCATTGGATGCCGCGGCTACGCCCATGGCAGCAATGGCAGCTGTCGCAGGAATAGCGCCTGCTCTGGAAATCATCGACAGCCGTTACGAGAACTTCAAGTTCTCACTGACCGACGTGGTCGCCGACAACAGCTCATCTTCGGCCTTCGTGGTCGGTCCATGGGCAGATCCGGCTAACGACTTCTCGAACCTAGGGATCATTCTGGAGATTGATGGCGTAGCGCGGCAAATCGGGTCAACTGCCGCGATCCTTGGGCATCCCTTGCGTTCGCTTGTCGCTGCTGCCCGTCTTTGCGCCAACGCCGGGGAGCCACTCGCAGCAGGCGATATCGTTTTGGCTGGCGGAGCGACAGCTGCGGAAACACTATCGGCTGGGCAACGGGTAAGAGTGGTAGTCGAGGCAATTGGTACTGCTGAATTTCGGATCGTCGCCTAATGAAGAGGCGGCGCATTTGGTCGAGCCAATGAGCCGAGAGGCTGGTAACGCAAGCCCGATCCTGTCAATATAGCGCGGATCGAGAAACTATGGGCAATGGGCGCGATACCCCATTGATGGGGGAGAAAGCGATGGACGAGAAAAACGTCGAGCTTAAATTGCTCCGCTGCCTGCTCGCCTTGGTCGAAGAAAGCAATGTTACGAGAGCTGCCGAACGGGTCGAATTGAGCCAGCCACGGATGAGCAATGCATTGCGTCGTCTGCGCGAGCTAACCAAGGACCCTTTGTTGGTAAGAGCCGGGCAACGCCTCGTACCGACCGACCGAGCGCTGGAGATCGCTCGACGCGTACGCGAAAGCCTGGCAACAATTGACCAGGCGCTCTGGACGCCGGACGAGTTCAAACCGGAAGACAGCCACCGGTCTTTTTCGATCATGATGTCGGATTACACGGCGGTCCTGTTACTGCCCATGGTTCTCAAAGAAGTCCGCACCCGGGCACCTGATATCTCCATATCCGTCCTGCAGATCAGTCATGACAATCTGCAGCGATCAATGGATGAGGGACTTTGCGACATTGCCTTTGGTTATTTTAGCAACCTCCATCCTAATCTGAGAATCAGCAACTGCTTTCAGGACCGAGCTGTAACCATCGCAAACCGGGATTGGCACGACCCCGATGCGCCATTTGATCTGCGCGAGTTCCTCGCCGCCGCCCATGTCGGAATGGGCGATCCGGCAGGTACAATGTCGACACTCGACTTACTTTGCGATCGTGAGCTACAGGCCTTAGGGCATCGACGAACAATCGCCGCGCGCGCCCCGACCCCCTACAGTGTGGCACGTATCGTTGCTCAAACAGACTTGGTGGGGATATTGCCAGAGCGCATGGCGCTTGAGTATTCGAGCCATCTTCCACTTCTGATCCGACAAATTCCACTTCCACAACCGTCATTCGACGTTGCGATGGTGTGGCATGAACGTTCACACCGCGATCCGGGACACGTTTGGTTGCGCGCGCAGTTTCGCTGCGTAGCAGAGCGCCTGCTCAACTGAAGCCCGAACCAAACGGAGAAGGCTTAAAAGGGTAGGATGCGAAATAAGGAACCCTTGCATTCAGCGTCGGGCTTTGGACGGGAGGCCTTGGCGAGAGGACATTCGCACTGCGGCATATTCGCCATTATGCTGGTGGTATTGCTGACCCGCCGGTCTACCGTCATGCTTGCTTATGCGAAGTCGGAAGGGACCGACTGTACGGCTTTATCAAGAGCGAGGTTCGCCAGTCATGGACAAGAGATAGCGGTCACTGCCGCTCGGCCGTGAAGCGTTCCTCTAACAGAATGCCGCAAAGGAGGCCAAATGCCGTTGATTCATGTAAACATCCTTGAGGGCCGCACTCCCTCAGTGAAAGCACAACTTATTCATGCCATCACGGATTCGGCCGTCCGAATCTTGGAGGTGCAGCCAACGTCTGTGCGAGTTATTCTACACGATATTCCGCCCGAGAACTGGGGCATCGGCTTTCAAAGTAAAGCAGTCGAAAGCTGACGGAGAACAATCCCCAGACGAGGTCCGCACTCCGCTAATCTAAGCCGCGAGTTGAGCCAAATGTTCTGACGACGGACAGCCGACTCCCCGCAATCGGCCCACTTGTGGCCATGTGGCCGACCTGCCGCCTCGGTCCGCTCTCCACAACAAACGAGCCACCCAGGCCGCCGATCTACGGTCTTGATTCCGGTAAATCGGGACTCAGTCGTGGCAAGTGAACGTATGGCCGGTTTCGACGGGCTATTTTGAGACCAGGAACGGCAGCAAAGTTAGCGACAGCGGCCATCAGTACCGCGACGCTGGAAATGGCTGCTTTCCGCCTTTCGCCCCCCAAAACCTGCCTGTCCGGACACGACAGCATTGCCGACATCACTGCGATTGCTTGGTGGCGCGATATCCCTTGAAGCCTCTGACCACAGCACGGACGCAATCACCGGGGGTGGGCCCCCCTGCGAAAAAGCCTTGGCATGGGCCTGTCATTACATCCGGTCGCTCGCGCTGCAGCCAGGCCAGCGCCAGGTTGAATTCGGGTGGGTCGTTCGAGCTGGTGCGAACCTTGACTATTTGCCCGCCATCGAGCGTCAGGTGAAACTTGTCGGTGACCCAAAACCCGGTGCCGAGCGCAACGATTAGATCGTCCTGAACGGTAATCACGCAGGTCACTTCGGCTTCGCCGGAGAACTGGCACGGCTGGCGTTCCAGGACCTTGTAGTTTCCTCCCTGAGCCCAGCCTTGATAAAAGACGATCTGCGGCTGTGAGCCCGCGGCATCGGCCATGGCCGCGCTCAGTTGATCAGGGTCGAACGAATAGAAGGCGTCGATCAGCTTCTCCGCTGCAACGAGCGGCGGGCTTCCAGCCGAACGCACGGGAGGCGCTGACGCAGCGCATCCGCTCAAGCCAAACAACAAGGCAATCGCGAGCAGATAGCGCATTGGCATTTCCCCCTTCCTGCGGACACTTGCCACAAAGGCACCTGCAGGTGAATGCTCGCTAGAGCCTCTGATCGCCTCCAAGCTGTCTTTGAAGCTCCCGGCCTGCGTTTACAGTTTGTGTTCGACTGGCTGCCCTGTCTCGAATAACATGCCTCAACTCGACTTTGCAGCCAATCGCAGAATTTGCGCTGAGCAAGTCTTGACCAATAGGCTTGGGGGCAACCGATGAAACAAGCGATGTTCAACTTATTGCCACCGGCAACAGTTGCCACGATCCTGGCATTCTGGGCTCTCGCACCAGCAGCATGGGTCGACAACTGGTGGACTATTACGGCGGTGAGCCTTGCCGCCTTGGCTTTTGTCCAGGTGATGGAATGGGTCAACGAACGTCACGCCGGCTGGAGGATCAACCGTCAGGAATTTCGGACCGACGTCTTCTATGTCTTGTTCAGCATCACCGCCATTTCGTGGATGACCGAGGCGCTGGCCAACAGTCCGATGACTGAGGTCAAGGAGGCGTTGGGCATCGCGACCCCATGGCTCACAGCATCGCCCTTTCTGGTCCAGGTCGCCTTGGTGATGCTGATGGTCGAATTCGGCCAATACTGGCTGCATCGCTG
>JANORH010000524.1:0-1844 GCA_031415215.1 Alphaproteobacteria bacterium
ACCTGCCACCTGCGCCACCCCCGCCACAAACAGCAGGGGCGCAGGGTTGGGGATGCCGTGGGCGCTCATCAGGCCGATATTCATGGGCACGGCCACGAACTTCAGAACCCCCGGCAACAGGAAATAGAGCGCCAGCAGCACGCGGCCCGTCGTAATCATCACATTCGAAGGCGGCGGTGTCTGAGGCATGCGCAGAGGCATCACAGGACTTTCACCCCCTGTCAAACGCGCCGGATCACGCCGGTTGATTTCGATCAACGCCGCCGGGTGCGCGCCCGCGCTAGGCTGATCTCAGAGACGACGCGCGCGCGGCGGTCCCGGGAGGAAAAGCCCATGTACAACCACATTCTCATCTCCACCGACGGCTCTGACGTCGCGCAGAAAGGCCTCGACCATGGGCTGACCCTCGCCAAGGGTCTGGGCGCCAAAGTCACCATCCTGACCGTGACCGAGCGGATGCCGGTCTACTACGGGCTCGACACCGGCGCGGCCGCTATGGCCTACGACGGCTACGGTGCCAGCCAGAGGGAAGCCGCGCAAAACACGCTCACGGCCGCCAAGGCGGCGGCGACCACAATGGGCGTCACGGCCGACACGGTGCTGCTCGAAAACGCCCTGCCCGCCGAGGCCATCCTCGAGACGGCCAAGGCGCACGACTGCAGCCTGATCGCCATGGCCTCCCACGGTCGCCGCGGCCTGGGCCGCCTGATGATGGGCAGCGTGACGGCCGAGGTGCTGGCCCACAGCCCCGTGCCCGTGCTCGTGGTTCGCTGATCCGGGTCCGGCAAACCGGCCTTTGCCGATCGCCGGTCAGGGTTTAGTCTTCGCCCCCTGTTGAAGGGAAAAAGCGATGAGCGACGCCATCGGCCCCGGCGATCTGGTCCTCTGTGTCAACGCCGCCCCCAATCACGCGACGGGCTGGCCGGTGCCCCTCGTGGCCGGGGAGACCTACCGCATCCTGGACGTCCTGGACTTCGCCTGCCCCTGCGGCCGTGGCGACGCCCTGCTCGACGTCGGCATCGACTTCGCCTGGTGCCAGACCCGCTTCCGGTTGTTGCCCAAACCCAAAGCGCAGACCCGGGAGCGCAAGGTCACCGCGCCGCGCGAGAAGGAGACGGTTCGGTGAATGGGCCGACCCCCGCGCAATGCGCGTAAGCGGCGAGAAACCCGGGAATTTCGGCGAGAAACCGGGGGACACAATACTCAATTCGGACCCGATGGGTGAAAGCCAGAGAATTACGGTGACGTCTTATCAGTTGACCATTTTACCGCTCTGCCCCGCGCCCTTCGAGGCCCCCATGGCGGCCCCAGCCTGCCCGGATCACAGCGCCACACAAATCTCCACCACAAGCGTCGACGCATCCCCGGGCGTCTCAAGGATCAGGTTCGTCGGTGCAGCCATGGGCAACCCCGAGACCAACACCTTGTCGAGCGCGCCATCGGCCCGCCGGGACCAGAGCTGGAACCGCCGGGTCGGCCGCTCACTCAAAGTGATCGGCGCGGTGGAGCGAAAGGGAATAGCCATCCGACCGTCGGGCAATCGGTCCTGGCGCGGCGACCCCGCCAGGTCGGTGAACGGGTCCACGAACAGGCCCTGACCCTGCTGCCCGCTTTCGATCACGCAAGGCCGATGGGCCGCCCAGTCGCCGATCAGCAGATATTTCCAGACGGTCGCCCGAGGCCTGAACTCGATCTGATATGTCCGCCCCATCTGGTCGACATCGTCGGCGACGGTGATTTGCACGACGAAGTCCGGTCCGGCATGGGGCTGCGCCGGTTGGCCCCCGGGAGATGCCATCAGCCTCCAGACATTGGCCGTCGGATCGAGCCGGGCCGCTGCGGAG
>JANORH010000525.1:0-17105 GCA_031415215.1 Alphaproteobacteria bacterium
ACTGATCCTCAGGGGTTGTTGAACGCTCTGATGCGGGCCGATCCGGACCATGCGCGACGCCTGCGGGCGTTGTTTGAGCGCGGCGAGGCGTGCGCCTTCGAGGTCAAGGGACCCGCCGGGGTTTGCACCGTTGAAGGCCGTGCCGCCGGGGCCTTGGCGTGGCTTCGGATATCTGCGGTACTCGGTGAAGACCAGGGTCTGCCGACCGCCCCGCGTTTTGCGGCATTTCTGGACGCCCGGGTCAGTCCGGCCTGGATCGCGGCAGCGGACGGCTCGCCTGTCTGGGTCAATGCCGCCTGGCTGAAAGCTGTTGATGCCACCAGCCTGGATGACGCGGCCCGTCGCGGCGTCGCCTTCGACCGGGGGGCTGACACCATCGCCAGTGAGGCCGCCAATCTGGGCCAGCGTCGCGAGGCTACCCGCTGGCTCAGCCTGGGCGGCCGCCGTCGCGCGTTCCACATCGCCGCCCAGCCTTTGGAAGGTGGCGGCGTCGGCGTCTGGACCGATGACCTGACCGATTTGGAGGACGCCCGCGAGGATGCCAAACGCAATGTAGAAGCCCATGACGAGACACTCAACCGCATCGACGACGCCGTCGTGATTTTCGACCAGACCAAGCGGCTGAAGTTCCACAACACCGCCTTTGCCGAACTGTGGGGTCTGGAGCCTGCCTGGCTGACCGAACGCCCGACCCACGGCGAGGTGCTGGATCGCCTACGCCAGCGGCGGCGAATCCCGGAGACGGCCGACTACGGCAAGTGGAAAGCCGCAGAGCTCGCCCACTATGAACAGCTGGAAGCCGCACCCGACGACATGTGGAGCACACCTGACGGCAAGACGCTGAGGGTGGCGCGCCAGCCGCATCCCATGGGCGGTATGCTGTTGCTGTTTTCCGACATCACCGGCGAGCTGAAGATGAAGGCGCAGTACAACGCCCTGATCCAGGTCCAGCAGGCCACCCTCGACAAGCTGTCGGATGCGGTTGCGGTGTTCGGCTCCGATGGTCGGCTGCGCCTGCACAACGAGAGCTTCGAGAAATTCTGGAACATCACGCCGCTTCAGCTGGAGGCCGCTGGCGACTTCGAGGGTGTGGTCGATCTTTGCGTCCACAAGCTGCACGACATGGTGTTCTGGAAGGAACTGAAGGGCCGCGTCGCCGACCCCGATCCCTCGGCGCGCATGCCGATCACGGGAGAGGCCCAGACCTCCGATGACCGTATGGTGGAATATCGCTCACGACCGCTGCCCGACGGTGCCACCTTGATCGCCTTCACCGATGTCACCGATGCACGACGGCTTGAAAGTGCGCTGGCTGACCGCGAGCAGGCGCTGAGCGAAGCCGAGCGGCTCAAACGCGATTTTGTCGGCAACGTCTCGTACGAACTGCGCACACCATTGACCACCATCATAGGCTATTCAGAGTTGCTGGAGAATGCCGGAGACGCGCTGCCCGAAAGAGCCCGGGGCCACGCGGCATCGGTCAAGGCCGCTGCCACCCAGTTGGCGCGATCCATCGACGACGTCCTCGACATGGCCCAGATCGACGCCGACGAAATGGCGCTTACCCTCAGCGACGTCAATGTCGCCGACCTGCTGACCGAAGTGGTTGACCGATGGCGCGAGGAGACGGCGTCAGGGACAATCACCTATGTCCTGAATCGTGCTGACGACGCCGGAACCATCCGCGGCGACCGGCGGCGGCTGTCGCAACTGTTGGATCACCTGATCGAAAACGCCATTGCCCAGACCCCGGCCGGCGGCACCATCACCGTCGCGGCGCGCAAAACCCAGGGCGAGGTGCTGTTAAAGGTCTCCGACACCGGGCGCGGTATTCCGTACCATGTGCAGGCGCATATCTTTGACCGGTTCATTGGGCGCGAGCGCGGAGGGCCGGGTCTCGGTCTGGCCCTCGTCAAGGCGCTGACAGAGCTGCATGGCGGCTGGGTGGCGCTGGAAAGCGAGCCCGGTGCCGGCGCCACGTTCACCTGTCACCTGCCCGAAGACGCCCAATCCGTGAGTCAGCCCCAGCTGGGGTTTGGTCATGTGTGACGACGCCAAAGACAAAGGACAAGCATGCGGATCATCAGCCTTGCGACAGCCCTTATGCTGGGTCTGGCCACCCAGGCGACGGCACAGGACCGTACTCTCGAACTTCTGAAGGCGCTGGCCGATGCGGCCGGCCCGCCGGGTTTCGAGGAACCCGTACGCAAGATTATGGTGGAGCAGATGCGACCTCTGGCCGACACCATCACTTATGATGGGCTGGGATCGGTAATCGCTACGCAAGGCAAGAGCGGCCCCCGCATCATGATCGCCGCCCATATGGACGAACTGGGCGGCATGGTGCGGCGCACCACGCCCGACGGCTACATCACCATGCAGATGCTGGGCGGCTGGTTGGACCAGGCGCTGATTGGCCAGCGCTGGATCATCATCGGCTCAAAGGGGCCGGTCCGCGCGGTCACCGGCGTGCGTGACATCCACGTGGTCTCGCCGGATGAACGCACCAAAGTGTTTCCGCGTGAAAGCGTGTTTCTGGATGTGGGCGCTGCCACCGCCGCCGAGGTCGCGGCGATGGGCGTCTCGCCCGGCGACCCCGTGGTGCCGGACGCTCCCTTCGTAGTGCTGAACGGTACGCAGAACTATATGGGCAAGGCGTGGGATGACCGGCTGGGCTGCGCCATTCTGATCGAGGCCATGCGTCGTCTGAAGGGGACCACCCATCCCAACCAGATCTTCTATGTGGCCACCGTGCAGGAAGAGATAGGCCTGCGAGGGGCGGAGGCGTCGGCGGCCCTGGTGAAGCCCGATATCGGCATTGCGCTCGAGGCCGGGGTCGTCGGAGATGTGCCCGGCGCGCGGCCCGAAGAATCGCAGGTCACACTTGGTGGCGGACCCGGCATGTTTCTCTACGATTCCAGCGCCTTGCCGAACCGCAAGCTGGTGGCCCTGGTCAAGGATACTGCCCGCACCAAGGGTCTGCCGCTGCAACTGGATCTGGTCCAGGGCTATGGAGATGACTCTGCGGAAATCCAGCGCAGCAACGGCGGCGTACCGACCGTGAATCTGGTGGTTCCGACGCGGTACACCCATGTCCACACCGGCATCATCAACCGTCGCGATTTCGACCAGATGGTCGACCTGGTGGTGGCTCTGCTGCAGCGCCTGGACGCCAACACCGTGAAAGAACTTCGAAACTTCGCGCCCTAATTCTGGAGATCGCCTTACCTAAGGAACATAGCGTCCGCGCCAGTGGGCGGCGATGAATTCGCGCAGGTCATGGTAGGCAACCACCTCCATTTCACGCAATGCGGCCAGCTTTTCGCCCAGATCTCCAGCGTCGAAGCGGTTTCGGGCACCCTGAACCGATGCGCCGTACCAGGCATACCGGCTGGCATCCTCCGAAAGCTTCAGGTCATCGTTGACCATGCGAAGCGCCAGCGCCACTGCGACCGCGCCGCCCGCTACGGCCAGAGCAAGCCTCACCACAAGCCCGTCGGATTTTTGTCCGGCAAGCAGCATGATCCCGGTGAACAGTGCCGCAAGGATAGCTACCGTTGGCAGCGTCCGGCCACCAAACTCCACGACTCCCGATCGGCGTCGCGGCGTCCGCAGGGAGTCACCCAGTTTGCGGTCGATATATGCGATCTGGCCGTCAAACCGCTGCGTACGCAACAGGGTGAGAACGATATCCAGCTCTTCGGAGGGCTCCGGTGGCAGGGGCGTACGCGCCCAATCGGCCAGCACCCATGTTTCGTCGTCACCCGTGTCGCTCGTCAGTTTGCCAATTCGGGCGGTTAGATCGTCCGGGGTCGGTAAAGCGGCCAGGGCTCGGGCGCGTGCGGCCTTCCATTCACCCAATGCTGAGTCATCGCGCATCGCGGCAGCAACCAGGTCAAGGTTATTGATAAGCGTCTGGAAGTAGAGCGCACGCATTCGCTCGGTCCAGAATCTGTTGCCGAGCCACCGGGCTTTGGCGGATCGATCCATCCAATGGACGGCTCCAAATGCTATTCCGCCGAGGCACAGCAAGGCGGCTGTCGCGCCGAGGAGAGGCGCTGAAGTGCCCGCCAGCGGCGCAAAGCCAGCCAAAATCAATCCCGCCGTCGCAGAGGCCACCGAGCCGAGACCAAGTCGGCGCGAGCGGCGGGCGTGCTGATTGGCAGGGGTGTCATAGCGGCTGAACTGGGCGCGCAACTCCGGCCAGTCCAGCACCCGCAGGCTGCGCAAGTGGTGCGCCCCCAGCATAGCGCGGGCCGGTTTGGTCAGGAGGATATCGTCGTTGGACCACCCGGCGAGCGGATCTCCGAACAGGCCTTGCCCAGTGTCAGGGGCTTTGATCATGAGGCGTGAGGGTCCCCGGGTATCCGTCGTCGGCTGGCTCCCAGTATGCGCCAATCCCGCGCGAGGACCACCACATCAACCTCAGATCGCCGTGTAGCCGCCGTCGATGACCAGCTCGGCGCCGGTCATGAAGCTGCTTTCGTCCGAGGCCAGGAACACGATCCCGTCGGCAATCTCGCGCGCCATGCCCAGCCGGCCCATGGCGTGGCGCGAAATGATCCCGTCGCGCATTTCGTTGCCGTTTTCCGATTGCTGGATCACGTTGACCACCATCGGGGTCTCGATAAAGCCGGGATGCACCGAATTCACCCGCACGCCCAGCGGCGCAAGTTCAAGCGCCGTGGCTTTGGTCAGCATCAGGACGCCACCCTTTGACGCGCAATAGGCGGGGGCCCCCGCCATGCCGACCTTTCCCAGGATCGACGACAGGTTGATGATCGAGCCGCGCCCCGTCTCAACCATGGCCGGGGCCACGGCTTTCATACCCAGGAATGTGCCGTCCAGATTGATCGAGATCATGGTCTTCCAGGCTTCGAACGTGACCTCCAGCAGAGGGCCGCCGCCGCTCGCGATACCGGCGCTGTTGACCAGGATGTCCAGGCGGGCGAACCGGCTGAGCGCCGAGCGCACCACCTCACCCCAACGGGCCTCGTCGGTCACATCCTGAATCATGAAGATCGCTGTATGACCCTCGGCGGCGATTTCATCGGCCACCGCCTGACCCAGGTCTGCCGCCATATCGGTCAGGACGATGGTCGCGCCCTCGCGCGCCAGCCGCCGGGCGCTCTCGGCGCCAAGCCCCGATGCACCGCCGGTGATGAGCGCTACCTTGCCCTGAACGCGTCCTACCATGATCCGACTCCCTGCTTACCTGTTTCCCTGATCATAGCCGTCCGACGCCGGCTGAGTCACACAACGCACGGGTTGGGACCCGGAATCCGGCTTGATTATAGTTTATCACTAAACTAAAAACCTGTCAGGCCATCCTTGAGGTCGAGCCGGGATCGTCAGAGGAGCCAGACACGACATGCGTCCAGTTTATCTCGCAGGCGCTGCCCTGCTGTTTTTCCAGGCCTTCGGGATATTCATTCCGATCAGCGTGCTCGGCGCTGCTATTGACTGGCCGTCCAGTCTCGGATTTCCGCCGGACCAGGTTTTACCGCTGATCCGGGCCCATGAGTCTGCCGTTAGGTTGGGCTATGGTGTCTACCTAGGCTGGTCACTGACGTTTGCCGCCAGCGCGGCCCTGATCGTAGGTCTCGCCCGGGGTGAGCGCCCCGTCTCTGCGCTCGCGACTCTGGCTATAGGGCTTGGTGTCGCCTCGGCGCTGGCAAGGGCGATTGGCATCGTCCGCTGGCTGACCGGCTCCAACGCCCTGGCGGACGCCTATGCTGCTGCCCCGGTTGGTTCCACCGAGCGAATGGTGATCGAGACAACACAACTGGCTTTGAACGCCTACGGCGGATCCGTCGGCGAGGACCTGGGGGTCTCGGTATTCGCCGCGCTTTGGCTTGTGTTCGCTGGTGCAGTGATCCTGCGAGACAAGGGTTTGCCAACCTGGCTGGGTTGGGCGGCCCTTCCGGTCGCTGCAGTCGCAGCCCTGCCCGCTGCCGACCTTGTCGGGTTGACCTCGCCCGTCGGCGTCGCAGTCGCCACGACGGCAATGCAGTTGTGGTTTGCGGCAGCGGCGATAGTGCTTGGCTCTCGCGGCCTCAAGCGTTCAACGGTGCCGGTCTAAGGTGCCGGCGGCGCGTGATGCAGTTCCAGGCCGACAGCATGGTTGCGCGGAAATCCCTTCCAGGTCGCGCCTGCACCGCCGGGGCTGATCGCGGCGTATCCTGGCGGGCCACCTACTGGCCATTTGGTGGCGTTGGATAAGGCTGTGTCGGTGGTCAGATAGGCGAGGCGGCTTTGATCGCCCTTCACCCAGTAGTCCAGGAACGCGGTGATGAAGTGCTGCTGGATCGCCGCCGTGCGCGTCTTGCTCCAGACCGGGTCTTCAAACCAGTCCTGATCCCATAGCTGGCTCTTCATCTGGTCCGGCGCGGCGTTCATGCCGAGGTTATGGCCGCCGTTCTGGAACACCAGCAGATAGCGATCCGCATGCGTCGCCTGCTCATAGATGGTGCGCACGCCGTCGGCGAAGCCCACGGTCCGGTCCCGGTCCCCGGCGATCACCAGCAGCGGTGTCTTCAGGTCGGCCAGACCTGCGGGTCCCCAGGCTTTGAAACCTGTTCCGCCGCCGGCCGGAGCCATCACCGCCACGGCCTTCAGTCCAGGAATGCTCAGGTCGGTCGCCCTGACCCCGCCGCGCAGATAGGGCTTCAGCAGGACGCCGCCGAACGCCGCGCGCCCAGTGGGGTCCAGACCGGCACCGGCGACCGTCAGGGATCCGTAGCCGCCCATGGAGTAGCCGATCACCGCCACCAGCTCCGGGTCCACGCCGGGCAAGGTTCCGGCGCGCGCCTGGGCCAGCAGGGCGCGGGCGACAAAACGGATGTCCAGCGGGCGCCGCAAAAGCGGCTGGCCGGCCTTGGTGGCGTCGCTGATGTCGGGGTCCCGGTGATGAATGGCGGCCACCACATAGCCTTTCGAAGCCAGGTTCTCAGCCAGCCAGGTCATGGCTGCAGGCGTGCCGCTGTATCCGTGCGAGACAATCACCAGTGGATAGCGACCGGCCACAGCGGGCGCGCCCCGCACCGCCAGCCCCTGAACCATAAACGCCGCAGGTTTGCGAGGCGGCTCGCTGGGCAGCTGATCCGAATAGGTCACCGGTTTGGCGCTGGCCCGGACGGTGGCCGGATACCAGATGTCCACAGGCAGCACCCGACCCGGGGTAGTTGCGACCGGTGTGGCCGGACCGTGTACCTGCACGTCGGGCTGTTCGCGGTCGGTCAGGACAATTGACCTCAGTCCCACTCCATGCGGGCCCAGCTTTGCCAGAACCGGCGCGTCGATGCCCGGCCGGCTCAAGGGCTCCGACGCCGCCGCGCCACCGGCGGCACAGAGGGCTGCCGCGATCCCGAGCCACATCGTCAACACTATGCTCACTCCCAGGTCCCGCTCGCCGCTGACCGTCACGACAGGATCAAACAGCGGCGATTGTCCGTTCGATAAGCCAATAGGCCGAAAGCCCGCCGATGGCATAGGCCGGGACCTGCGCGTTCCATGCCGGGAGCGACAAGCTCATTTTGAGAGACAGTGCGCGCCACACAGCGATCAGGGCCAGTGCGGCACCAATGAACATCAGTTGCCCGATTTCGACGCCGATATTGAACAGCAGCAGCGCCTGCGGCGCGGCCCCCGACGGCAGGCCGATGTCGGCCAGGACACCCGCGAATGCCATGCCGTGCAGCAGTCCGAACATCAAGGCGATCAGCCAGGGGCGGCGTTGCGCCAGGGTCGGGTCGGGACGTCCTGAGGTCGCCAGTTCCACGGCCACGAACAGGATGCTGAGTGCCACCAGCGCCTCGATCACGGCAGAGGGAAACTGCAGGTATCCCAGCGCCGCCAGGGCGAGCGTGATACTGTGCGCCACGGTAAAAGCCGTGACTGCCTTCACCAACCGCCAGTTTGCGCCAATCAGCAGCAGCAGACCCAGCACGAACAGCAGGTGGTCGAAGCCGGTCAGGATGTGTTCGACCCCCAGCTTCAAATACCCCGGTACGGCAATGCCCCTGGCCGGGGACAGCGAGAGTTGAACCGCAGGGTCCGAAGGTCGCATGATCAGGTCCAGCGCCCGCCCGTCATGGGATAAAACGCGGACCAGGACATCTGTGACGCTTAGTTCCAGTCCCTCGACCGACAGGGTCTGGCCATCCAGCGGCGAGCCGCCGCGCACCTGCCAGACGCGTGTCATGTACCCCGGTGCCACTTGTTCGGCGGTGGCGGGCTTATCGAGGGCACCCCCGGACAGATGGGGCACAAGCCGCAGCGCCATGTCGCCCACCACCGGGCGTTTCCAGGTGACATCATAGTCGCCCGGCGCGGTCTGGACGATCTGCACCAGGGCGGGACGGACCTCGTGGGCGACGACCGGCAAGGCCCAACCGATCCAAAGCGCCAGCGCGGCCAGGCAGGCGAACAGACGTCGCGGGATCATTGCGGAAGACCCGCAATCTCGACCTTGTATCGCTTGCGCAGCCCTTGCCGGAAGGCCCGGTTCTTGATCTGCCGCTGCTCGGCCATCCACGCATCCAGGACCTCGGCGCGGACCTTTGCCAGCGGCAGGATCTTTGACGACAGGCGGCCCTGCACCTGGATCAGGTGAACACCGTAGGGCGAGATGACGGGCCCGACCCAGGTCATCAACGGCACCTCCCGCGCGGCCCTGGTAAATTCCGGGCCATAGTCACGAAGCAGGTCGGCAACCGCAATGTCCGCATAGACCAGGGGCAGGAGGGCGGGATCGCCGGCTGCGGGCTGGCCCGACTTCAGTATCGAAAGAGCCTCCGCGGCCGCAACAGGGGGGCTGCTCCCGGTTCGGTCCTGGCTGAAATAGACATGCCGCAACGCCAGCCGCGCCGGGGTTGCGTAGCGGGCGCGATTTTTGTCGTAGTAAGCCTGCAGATCGGCCTCGCGCGGGGCAGGGATGGTACTGACGTCCTCGCTGGCGAAGGCCATTTTCTGGGCCAGCCGTCGTCGGATGATCATGTCGTCCTGGTCGAGACCTAGCCGGATCGCCTCGCGGGCCATCAACTCCTCGTCGACGCGCTCCTGGATGATCGAGGCCAGTTCATTGCGGGTTGGTGGGCGCTGGGTCTGCATCTCCCAGTAGGCGGCAAGTTGCTCCAGGTCGCGGGCTTCCAGGCGGACGGTGGTCCTGCTCAGTCCACTGGCGAAAGAGACGCCGATGAACAGCACCGCTCCGATGACGAGGAAGTGCAACAGCGGCTCTTTGAGGAGCCGCCGCCACGCCGGGAAACCAGAGCTACCGGAACCAGGGGGCATCGGCAATCTGATCAGGCCGACGGCTCAAACCAGATCGGCGACGACCAGGCGCGCTCCATGACCGTCGGCAACAGCTTCGGGTTTCGCGGCGTGCCGTTTCGTAACGCGTCCCAGGTGGACCAGCGGCAGGACGGATTCTCCAGCACGCGAACATAGTAGAAGGCTCGCTGTTTCGCGTTGAACGAGGGATCGCTCCAGACGGTGCGGAGTTGCACGTCACCCTTGAACCGTTCCGGCTGGCAGGTCTTGAGGTCGACCGTGGCACCGTTGTCCGGGCAGCGGCCATTGATCACTTTCAGGCCATCAGCGCAGGCCACGTCGAACACCTGTTCCCGGGCCACGCCGTCCTCGATCCAGCCTTTCACCACCTGGGCTCGCTGCAGGAAGCCGGAGCTGGGATCGCGCACCGCCCAGACCAGGAACTTCGGCGCCTTGCCGCGCGCCGGTAGCAGATCGCCACCCATCGGCACGCCGTGAGCGTAGGCCTGACGCACGGTGTCGGCGCGGGTCAGCAGATCAGCCGGGAAGGAGTAGCTCGCGAAGAACCGCACCTTGATGCGGGGACCAGAGGTGGCGAAAGTCTCCTTGCGGCGCATGGCGGCATAGATGGCATCGCGGCTGTTTTCCTCGGCCCAGACGCCGGCCAGGCCCGAGGCACCCCAGCTCTGGAAACGACCGCCGGCCTTGGCCGGATCGGTCCCTTCCCAGTCGGCCGCCTTGTTCGGCGGCACGGAGCCGCGCAGGGCGGGGGTACCGTCATTGCGACCGGTCTTGCTGAAGTAGTTCGGCTCCTCGACACTGCCGGGCGCGGCGTTGTGAGTGTCGGAGGCACCGATCAGGCCGAACTTGAACGGGTTGAACCCCTTGGTCTGGCGCATGACGATGCCGTCCTGAAGGGCCTGGCGGATGTAGCCGCCTTTGAACTTCGTGATCGGCTTGTCCGTACCGATGTAGCTTTCCATGATCTCGAAGTTAGCCCACTCATCGTTGGGCGACAGCGAGGGATGGGTGTCCGAAGTCCCCTTGATCTGGGTCATCTCGACCAGCGGCTCATTGCGCATCCGCAGGTCCGCATAGGCGCGATCAATCGGTTTGCCGTTCAGGCGCACACTATCGAACATCAAGCCGTCTGAACCGTTGGAATTGTGCGGGATGGCCAGGGCCTCGATGCCCTTGGCGCGCCAGCCGTCCATGGTGCGCCAGAGGTCTTCCGGGTCCTTGGATATGTTGGAATGATAGGGAAACTCCACGACTTTGGAGCCCTTGAAGATCACGTTCCGGTGCAGGTTCCGGCCGTCTGGCGCGGAGGTGTATTCATAGCCCACGAAGGTGGTAAAACGCCCGGGATCGTTATGGCGGGCCGCGGCAGACGTGACCTCGCCCCAGGCTTTTGACACCAGGGCCGGCGCTCCGAATTCAGGCGGTAGGGAGTTGTTGCGGAAGCCGGTGACGACGCGGTTGAACGCCTCGCGGATCGCGGCGGGTTCCGGGCTGAAGAGACCTTGAGTAACCGGCAGCTTCGAAAGCGGACTGTTCGGATCGGCCGCTTCCCGGATCGCACCGATATATTCGGCGTGGTCGGTGACCGCCACGAAGTCGAGAGGCCCGCCGGCCAGCCGGACGTCATAGCCCTGGGCGTGGCCGATCGCCTCGCCCTTGGCGAACCGGTAGGCGTCGTCAGGCGTACGACGGACGTTGAAGATATAGGCGTCGAACGACAGCTGGGTGTGGACGTGCAGGTCGCCGAAATAGGCATTGCGGTCAGCGCTGTAGCCCGGCAGACGCGTCGGGCCTTGCGTGACCTGGGCGGTGACCGGCGACGACACCCCGGGCGTAGCAGCTTTTGGCCTGGACATCGTCTGGGCTCCGATGGCCGCACCGGCCATCAGGATACCCACCACCACCGCCGGTGCCGCATATCGCAGGACAGTTCGCCTGGCATCGGTCATCTCGACGTCCTCCCGATTGTTAGCCGTATTTGTCACAAGTAGACCTGTTGTGAACCGTACAACAGGTTACAAATGATCGACATGAGACTGGCGATCCGGATCGGTTGCCAGAGTGACGCTGCCGTCCAGGTCATGCGCGACTGCCCCGTTTTGTGCGTACTGCAGGATGTATGACTTATGGGTTGCAACCTTTAGGGTTGAGTCGGTCCTGTTTGGCGTCAACGACGAAAAGACCACCAGGTCGCCGGTCCTGGCGGGGACCGCAACGGCACCCCCCGATGCTGTGATACGGCTCAACGCCTTTTGCCCGACTTGGGAACGATGGTATGGTTGAACCTGTCGAGGTCTGCCAAAGACCCCACGGGAGGATGCCACCATGCGACGCGCCCTTGTTCTTGCGCTCGGAACAGCCCTTTGCACGGTCAGCCTGGGATTGCCGGCTTCGGCTGCAGAGGCACCCGCCAAATCCCCACAGGCCGCCAGCTGGAAACCGGCCCGCAACGCCATGGGCCAGCCGGACCTGGCCGGTTACTGGAGCAACGCCACACTGACGCCGCTGACCCGCAACTCGCGCATTTCGAACAAGGCGACGTTGACGGCGCAAGAGGCCAAGGGCTTCGAGAGCGTCTGGGCCAAGGCGCTGGCGGAATTCGACGGGCCGACCGAAACCGACGCCTCGCCTGAAACCGTTCAGGCCGCCAGCCTGGCCTCCAAGCTGGTGGAAATCCGGCCAGACTTCATCGCCGCCGGCGGTGACACGGGCGGCTACAACACCTTCTGGATCGATCCGGGCACTCATCTGGTGGAAATCAACGGCCAGTATCGTACCTCGATCCTGACCACGCCCAACGGCCTGCCGGCGCCGCGCAAGGCCGGGGCCCCTGTGCCAAAGGGGTTCGGCCAGTATCGCGACGTCTATGACAGTTATGAGAACCGCCCGCTGGGCGAGCGCTGCATCACGGGGTTTGGTCGCAACAACGGCCCGCCCATGCTGCCCAACGGCTATTACAACAACAACTACCAGATCATCCAGACGCCGGACGCGGTGGTGATCGAGGTGGAGATGATCCACGACGCCCGGATCATCCGCCTGAGCGACAAGCATGGCCCGGACGGCCCGCGTCGCTGGATGGGTGATTCCATTGGCCGCTATGAGGGCGACACCCTGGTGGTCGAGACCATCAACATCCCCGAAGCGCAGCACTTCATGGGCTCTTGGAAAAACCTGAAGGTCACGGAGTGGTTCACTCGTCTCACAAAGGGCAAGATCCTCTACCGCTTCCAGGTTGAAGACCCCGAGTTCTGGGAAACGCCATGGGGCGGCGAGTACACCTTCCAGACCCTGAACGGCCGCACCTATGAGTACGCCTGCCACGAGGGCAACTATGCCATGCCGGGCATCCTGGGCGGTGCACGCCAGAAGGAAAAGGAAGCCGCAGAGGCGGCGGTGGTCAAGGTGCCGGTCGCTGAGCCCGCAGTGTCAAAAGCCAGGCGCGGCGGCGACTGAGCGGAGCCGCCTCAGGCGACCTGGGCGCCGTCTCCCAGGTCGCGCTTGACCCGCAGCGCTGCGGCGATCTCGGCGTGCCGGGTCCGGGTTATGGAATACGACGAGAAGATCAGCATCGAGATCACGGCGATGACGGCTGCCACAGGTCCCCAGACCAGCACCAGCCGGAACTGGACGTCGTGCGGCAGGACGACGCCGACCTTCTGGCCGATGTCGGAGGGGAACCGGATAAGGTCCAGAGCGATCCCGGCCAGCAGCACGCCGATGCTGGTGGCGGCCTTGTTGGCGAACCCCAGGCCCGCAAAGTAGAGCCCTTCGCGCCGACGGCCAAAGAGGTGTTCATGTTCATCGGCGGCGTCGGCCATCATCGAGGGATACGAAACGCTGACAAAGCCGATCCCGATTCCGGCGACGAAGGAATTGAACTGCATCGGCATCAACGCCGCGTCGCCGACCGGACTGTAGACTCCCAGCAGCCAGGATCCCTGCACCACCAGCCAATTGGCGATGAGCAGGGACAGGCCGATCAACACCACGTTCTTCTTTTCAAGCCGCTGCTGAAACTTCGGCGCGGCACCCACGCCGAGCAACAAGCCGACGATGAAGGCGTAGGTGATGAACTGGATGTCCTCGCTCTTCAGCCGCCACACGAAGACGAAGGAATGGCTGTTCAGCGTCGCGTTCAGACCCTGGGCGACATAGGTGATCACGGCTGACAGGAAGAGCAGGCGAAAGGATCGATTGGCGAAGATCTCCCTCACCTCGATCGGCAGGCGCCGCCACATCGGCTGGGCGACCTGCTCGGGTTGCGGCAGGGACGCGGCGTGGCGGCGGAGACCCAGGCAGCAGACGCTCATGCAGACGAAAAGGACGGCCGCCGCGGTCCATCCAAAGCCGGGGTAGCCCTCCGGTCGCTGCAACCCCCCGTCAGCGAAGAACACGGAAAATCCAAGGGCCGTTATGACCAGCCCCGCAAGGATCCCGGCGACTGACCTGTAGACCACAACGCTGGTCCGTTCGGCGTACCCGGTCGCCAATTCGGCACCCAGCGCAATGTAGGGAACATTGAACAGCGAAATTGAACTGCGACCGGCGACCGACAGCAGCACGAGCCACACGAACAAGAGGGGCTGACTGAGACCTTCCGGCGGAGAAAACAGCAGGCCGACTGAAATCGTGGTCAGCGGGATTGCCGCGATCATCAGGGGCAGCCGGCGCCCTAGCCTGGATTTGATGTTGTCCGACCACGATCCGATAAAGGGATCCACAAGCGCATCCGAGGCCAAACCCACGGCCAGTGCCGCGCCCACCAGTGCGCCCGACAGGCCCAGCACCACGGTATAGTAGAAGAACACAAACCCGACGGCGGTGTCGAAGCCGCCGGATTGGGCGGCCTGACCCAGACTGTAGAAAATCTTCTGTGCGAGGGTCGGGCGGATTTCTCCTGTCGGGTCGGTTTGGTCAAACGATGCCAATTGATCCGAGGTGTCTTGTGAAGATGTCAACAGGTCGATCCCGCTACAGTTCTTGAACTATCGATTGGGGCTTTGCGCCCTATTGACGCTAACTGTAACAGCGTAGTGCAGTTTGCGAGGCCGTACAGACATTCCTGCAGAGGACGCATCTTATACTCCGACAAACGCCTACCGCATGCACGGAAGCAGGTCTGTAAAAGGTCTGGGCGGCTGTGGCCGCCTTTCTCCTCCACGGGCTAACAGATTTACACGCCGTCGTTTGCGGTCGCATTTTCCCTTCGCCCCTTGTGGGAGAAGGTGGCCTGCGCAGCAGGTCGGATGAGGGGTCTCGCGGCGATTCTTTTAGTAAAACAGAGAGTTATTCGGTGAGGGGAATCGACCCCACATCCGTCAGGCTTCGCCGGCCACCTTCTCCCACAAGGGGCGAAGGGCACGCACTTACTGCGTTGATATATTTGTAGTCTCGACGTTGTGTGAATCCGGTCGCCCGTCGGGGGAGCAGGAGAAAGGCGGCTGCACCACCCAGACCCCTCACAGATTCACTTCCGTGCACCCTCCGTCTCGCGCCAGGCATTCGCATAAAATGTGCTCCGCATAAGAAACACAGGCGTGACGGCCTTGCGCGCGCTGCGGCGGTCGTTAGGTTCAACGTCAATAACACAGGCGGGGGCATCCGCCGGGACGCGGGAGAACATTTTGGCCACAGGCGCAGCTCCGGCGGGAGAAATCCCGGCCGGCGGACAGGATTTCGGAACGCCAAGGTACCGGCTCTATGTGCTGATCGTCCTGACGGTGGTGTACACACTCAATTTCATCGACAGGAACCTGCTGGGCGTCGTCTCGCAGCCGATCATCGACCAGTTCGGGCTGTCAGACACCCAGTACGGTTTCCTGACCGGACCGCCCTTTGCCCTGTTCTACGCCTTCATGGGTGTGCCGATCGCCATGGCGGCGGACCGCTTCAATCGCGTGGCGATCATCTCCCTGTGCATTGCGATCTGGTCGCTGATGACCGCCTTGTGCGGCTTTGCCTCCGGCTTCATGTTCTTGTTGTTGTGCCGGGTCGGCGTGGCAATCGGCGAGGCGGGCAGCACGCCCCCTTCGAACTCCCTCATCGGTGACTATTTCAAGCCACGCAGCCGGGCCGGCGCGTTGGGCGTCTTCGGCATGGGTGTCACCATCGGCGGGGCGTTTGCCTATGGGTTTGGCGGCCCCATCGGCGGCCTGACGAACGAAGCGGTGCTGGCCCTGCTCGCACCCCTTGGCCTGGAGCACCTGCCCGCCGCCATGGGATGGACCGGTTCGTACGGGTGGCGCTTTGCCTTCATCGGACTGGGTATCCCAGGTCTGCTCATCGCGGCCCTGATGTTCTTTACGGTCAAGGAGCCGCCGCGCGGATACTCCGACCCACCGGGGACCGTGCAGATGGAGAAGGCCAGCATCGTTGACACGCTGCGCCAATTGGCAGGCAAGCCAACGTTCTGGACCATGGCCATGGGGGCATCGCTGGTGGCCTTCGTCGGCTATGGCCTGTTCGGCTTCCAGGCCCCGATGGCACAGCGGGTCGCGGGCATCGGCCCCGGCGAGTTCGCCCTGACCTTCGGTGTGCCGCTGGCGCTGATCTCGGCGCTGGGCACGTTCCTGGGCGGCTGGTTGACCGCGCGGCTGTCGGGCCGCTTCAGCACGGCGGTGGCGGTGATTCCCGGCGTCGGCCTGCTGCTCGCCATTCCGTTCTACATTACCGCCTTCTACCAGATGGACCACGCCAGCGTGGTCGTGACGGCGGACGGCGTAAAACACGTGCAGGGCCACTGGCCGGCGTTGATCACCTGGGGCCTGGGGGCGATGTTCCACTATGCCTACATCGGTGCCCAGTACACCATCGGTCAGGGGGTGGTATCGGCCCGCTCCCGCGCCTCCGCCATCGCCATATTGCTGGTGATGGTGGCCTTGATTGGCAACGGCGTCGGGCCCCAGGTCGTCGGCTTGCTCTCCGATATGTTCATGAACCTGCAGTTGCAGGGCCACGGCGCTGGCGGGGAGCTGACCAACGCGATCTGTCGGGCGCGCGACCTGTCGGCTCTGCCGGAGGCCCAACAGCAGATCTGCCGTGCTGCCTATGGGGAGGGTCTGCGACAGTCGTTGGTGGCAGTCACCCTGGTGTTCATCCCCGCTGCGGCCTTCTACTTCCTGGCAGCGCGCACGTTGGACAAGGACATGGTCGCCAGCCGGCATTGAGGGTCCGCGGGCAGGGGGTTTGAGCGGCTTTGGTGGCGTTCCCTGCGTGGCGATGGAGGCAGTCGACGGTCGAGACGGCTCCAAATTGGACACCCGCATCTCGCGGAGATATTCAGTCCCACCGCTTGCCAATCAGAGATTCAAGGTCGGCGTTCAGGCGGGTCTGCCAACCGACGCCCTGCGAGCGATAATGGTCCAGAACGCGCGCGGACAGCCGGATGGATACCGGCGTCTTCGTCGGCTGCTTCGCCGGCCCCCGGCCCCGTGTAAGCGACCGATAGAGTTCGACCGGCAGCACCTCCGAGGCTGGCCGCGTTTTGGCGAAGTCTGCCTTCGTCCACTCGGGATTGTCATCGAAGTCAGGGTGATCTGGCGTCAGAGGCTTAGAGGCCATAGCGCTGCATCTCCTTTTGTCTGGCGCGCCGATAGCTGATGGCGCGGATCGTGGTTGGATCGATCGCGGCGAACACCAGGCAGCGGCCTTGACCATTCGCGAACGCAAAGGCCCTGAAGCGAACCTCGCCGTAGTCGAAGCGATCATCGACGGTGACGTCGGCATCGGTGAAATCGAACTCGGTGGCTTCGGCTAGCGAGATGCCATGCTTGGCGAAATTGGCGGCGTCCTTCGCGGGGTCGAACTCA
>JANORH010000526.1:0-1540 GCA_031415215.1 Alphaproteobacteria bacterium
AAAATCGGTCAAGGGCGACAAGGCCGTGGTCCACGACCCGGCCAAAGGCGCGCGCACCTATCGGCTGGACCAACTGTCGGACCATTTCACCGGCGTGGTACTCGAAATATCGCCCACCGACACCTTCGAGAAGGTCACCGCCCGCGCCCCGATCAAACTGACCAGCCTGTGGTCGAAGATGATCGGCTTCTGGCCCGCCTTCTTCCAAATTCTGGCCCTGTCGGTCGCGCTCCAGGTCGCGGCCTTCGCCCTGCCGTTCCAAATGCAGTTGGTGGTCGATGAAGGCATCCTCCGCAGCGACGTCAATCTTCTGACCGTTCTGGCCATCGGCTTCGGAGCCCTGGTCGTGGTTCAGGCGGTGATCGAGGCGCTGCGGGCGTGGGCGCTTCAGGTATTCGGCCAGATGCTGAGTTTCCAGATGGTCGGCAATCTGGTGCGCCATCTGCTGCGATTGCCTTCGGACTGGTTCGAGAAGCGTCACGTCGGCGATATTCTGTCCCGCATGGGTTCGGCCTCGGCGATCCAGGACGTGCTGACGCGCGGGGTTATCGCGGCCATCATCGATGGGGTGATGGCGGTCGTAACCATCATCATCCTGGTGCTCTACTCGACGACTCTCACAGCGGTTGTCGTGGGGGCGGTCGCGATCAATTTCGCCCTCTCCCTCGCCCTGTTCCCGGCGATGCAGGCCCGAACCGAGGAGCAGATCATCGAAAGCGCCCGCGAACAGTCGCACCTCATGGAGACGGTCCGGGCTGCCCCGACCATCAAGATCATGGGCCGCGAGGCCGAACGTGAAAGCGCCTGGCGCAACCTGTTCGCCAATGTCGTCAATGCCTCGACCTCGGTCGGCAAGTTACAGGTTTCGCTGGGCTTCACGCAGGGGGTCGTCACCGGCATACAGACTGTGCTGGTCATCTATCTGGGCGCGCGCACCATCGTGGCCGGGGACGGCTTTTCGGTCGGCATGCTGTTCGCCTTCCTGTCGTTCCGCCAGACCTTCACCGGCAGCGCCAACGCCCTGATCAACCAGGTCATCCAGTTCCGCTTCCTGAACCTGCATCTGGACCGTCTGGCTGACATCGTCACCGCAGAGCCCGAGACGACCGGCGTCGCTCCGCCCCGGCTTGAGGTCGCGGGCGGAATGCGATTGGAGGGCGTTGCCTTCCGCTATGGAGCGGCGGACCGGCTGGTGCTGGAGGGGCTCGATCTGGACGTCCAGCCGGGCGAGTTCCTGGCCATCACCGGCCCGTCAGGCGGCGGCAAGACCACCCTGACCAAGCTGATGCTGGGCCTGCGAACGCCGACCTCCGGCGCGATCCAGATCGACGGCCAAGCCGCGACGCCCGAGCTGTGGCGCGCATGGCGCGAACAAGTCGGGGTGGTGGCCCAGGATGACCGGCTGCTGTCGGGCACCATCGCTGACAATATCGCCTTCTTCGACCCCGACCTGGACATGCAGCGTGTCCAGCAAGCCGCCATAGCGGCCCAAATCCATGGCGATATCGCCCGGATGCCGATGCAGTATCTGTCGCTGGTC
>JANORH010000527.1:0-2937 GCA_031415215.1 Alphaproteobacteria bacterium
GCCAGAACGGCCAATGCGGCGAGAACCCGTGAGGCCATCAGTTTCAACAGGAATGTAGACAGCGTCATGCCGGCTTCACTTCGGCGACTTTGGGCCGCAGCCGGGCAATGAGGCTCGAGATGTACTCCATGGCCCGTCCAACCGGTGTCTCGCCTGGCCGTTTCCGACTGGTAAGGAACACTGCAAAGGCGATGATGGCGAAGACCAGGAACGGGCCGCCGACCGCCAGCTCCGCCGTCGCCCGCCCGGTGGCCGCCAGCCCCTGACCCAACTGAACGGCGTGGAAAAAGGCCAGCAACAGGAACCCGCCGACAATCATTCCGGGTGCCCGGCCACTGCGCTTCGCAGACAGACCTAAAGGCACGCCCAGCAGGGTTAACAGCGGCAGGACAAAGGCCTTGGCCAGGCGGCCGTAAAGTTCACCCTTCAACGCCTCGCGGGGGATTGCCGAGTTATCGTTCCCGGCCTGTCGCGCCAGTTCGAACAGCGTCAGTTCGCGCTCGTCCCCGCCGCGTGCGCGCAACAAACGGGCAGGACCGGTCAAGGGCAACTGCATCGTGAACGCCTTGAAGCTCAGCACTTCAGGTCGACCATCGGCGTTGAACCGCAACTGCTGGCCATTCTTCAGTTCCAGGCGAACGCTCTTTCCGTCCGGCATGCGGCGGACTTCGGCCATGCCTGCGGTAGTGATCTCCTCCCGACCCTGCTCCGTGATCCGGCGAATGAGGATGCGTGAAAGCTGCTGTCCAGCGGCGTCTGATTCGTCCGCCGTGACCGTCAGGTTCTTTGACGGGATCAGAATGGTTTCGGCCGGGACCAGCCCGTTCCAGCCTGCGTTCTGCGCCGAATGAAGGACTGCCCGATAGGCGTACCGGCTGTAGGGTTGCAAAAATCCGAACACCAACAGGCTGACCGCTGTGAGGGCGGCGGCCAGGCAGAGATAGGGTGCCGCCAGCCGGGTCAGGGACACGCCCGCCGCCAGGAACGCATCGACCTCAGACGCCTGATTCAGCCGGTTCACCACGACCAGAAGCGCTAGAAAGAAGGCCGCAGGAAGCGTCAGGCCCACATAGTGGGGCACCAGGTTTACCGCCAACTGCGCGACGAAACCGAACCGGTCATTGGACGCCGCCAACATGTCCAGCAACCGCAGGGTCCGCTCCAGCAACAGCGCAATCATGGTCACGCCTGTCGCCCCAACCATCGGCCAGAATGACAGCCTTAAGAGATAGCGGTCTATTAGACTCAATTCGGTCCCCGGTTGGCGGCAATCACGAGGGCCAGCCAGCGGCAAGTTCGGTGGCCAGTGTCGCAACTTCCTCCTCGCTCAGAGCGACGTGGGACGCAAGGGCTGGAGGTCCCGGCCAGCCTGCATCCTTGAACGTGTGTCCTGCGTAAGAACGCTCACCATCATAGCGTGGCAGGACGTGGAAGTGGACATCAGGATCAACCATCATCAGCATCAGGTAGTTGATGCGATCATAGGCAACAGTGTGGCGGAGCAAGGCCTCAATCCCGTCAACAGCCCGCTTCATATCTGCAAAAGCGGCTGGGCTGAGGTCCGGGAATGCCCGGGCGTCTTCCTTGCAAACCAGAACGAGGGCACCATAGGTCGGCTGCTGGGGGCGAACCAGGATCACCCAATGATCTGTTTCAGCGACCAGGCTCTTGGGATAGCCGAATTTGCGAGCTGTGGCGTTCGTCACGACGTGTCCAAATCTGATGTGCGGCGACACCGCGCGACGATCATAGGGAGCCGGTCATGAGCATGAAAGTCCGAACCGTCATTCTCGGCCTTGTCGTCGGCTTGTTGAGCGTCGTCCCGGCCCTTGCCCAGGACTCTTGCGGGGGTGTGCGGTCCTCGACGTCTGCAAAGCTGTCGGTTCAGGTGACAGGAGTCCGGGCGACAAAGGGCGAAGTCGCTCTGACGCTTTACCCGGACGACAAGCGTCGCTTTCTGGCCAAGGGCGGCAAACTGGCGCGCGTTCGCGCCGCGGCTCAGCCTTTGACCAAGGCTTGTTTCTGGGTACCGCCAGGCAGCTACGCCCTGGCGATCTATCACGACAGCAATGGTGACCGGGACTTCAACCGCACGCTGGTCGGCTTACCGGCCGAGGGCTTTGGATTTTCCAACAATCCCGAGACTAAAGTCGGCTTGCCCGCACTTTCCTCAGTACGCTTTAGCGTGGGGTCTGGTGAGCGTTCCCTGTCGATCCAGATGCGCTACCTGCGCTAACCCAGGATAAATTGACCGGTCGTGACGACGCCAAGATCGGCTTTGATCTCACGCGCCGTAACACGAGTTTGAAACGCCGCGCCGTGCCGCACAATTTCGATGGCGTTCCAGCGCGCCGCTTGGTCACGCGGTAGTCCGGCGGGCGTTGAGGCCGAGGGAACGCCCATGAGGGGGATGTCGGCCTGCGGGCCGGGGACAGCTCTCAACAACGCCTCATGAGCATGGCCGTGCAAAACCAGTTCGGCTCCGACCCGCCGGAGAGCGCCGCGCATCGCCTCCGCGTCCGTCAGGGCCTTGCGCTTTGCGACCGCGCCAGCCGCCAAGGGGTGATGCAGCAGCACCACCCGATAGAGCCCCGCCTCGCCGGCTTCCCGCAGCATCGCCTCAGCACGATCCACCTGATCGACCCCCAGCGTCCCCTGCGCCAGATGAACCCGTGTGGGACCCGCAGAGGACAGGTTCAGGATGGCAACCGGGCCCCGAACCCGCAGATAGGGAAAGCCCGTTCCGGCTGGATCTCCAAGCCAGGACCTTAGTGGTTGAAAATCCGGCGAGGCGTCGTGGCCCACAAGGGCGTCATGATTTCCCGGGCTGACGGTGATGTCGGTCGGATCTCCCAGCCCTGTCAGCCAGGTCCGAGCCGCTTCAAATTCCTCTGGGGTAGAAAAATTCGTCAGGTCGCCGGTGATGGCCAGATGGTC
>JANORH010000528.1:0-7902 GCA_031415215.1 Alphaproteobacteria bacterium
GAACCTCGCCCGCCTGCTGACCCAGGAACAGGGCAAGCCGCTGGCCGACGCCATGGGCGAGGTGTTCGGCGCCGCGGCCTTCTTCCGCTACTTCGCCAGCCTGGACCTGCCGGCCAGGGTGATCCAGGACACCGCCGAGGCCAGGGTCGAGATCCGCCGCAAGCCGCTGGGTGTGATCGGGAAGTTCCACGGCACGATGGCCCCGATCACGCCCAGCGGCTTGCGGCGGATCTCGATCTTGCCCTCGGCGGTGTCCTGAATGACCTTGGCCGGCAGATCGAGGCTGGCGAAATAGCGGAAGAAGGCCGAGGCGCCAAAGATTTCACCCATGGCGGCTTCCAGTGGCTTGCCCTGTTCCTGGGTCAGCAGGCGGGCGAGCTCCGGAATATTGGCCTGGATGGCGTCGGCCATGGCGATCAGCGCCGCGCGGCGGGTGTCGATGGAGGTCTTGCTCCAGGCCGGAAACGCGGCCTTGGCGGCAGCGACAGCCCGATCCAGCTGGGCCATGGAGGCGCGCGCGCAGGTCGCGACCGGTTCCTCGGTGGCGGGATTGATCACGTCCATGGTGGCATCGCCGGCCACCATCGCGCCGTTGATCAGAAGCTTGAACCCAGACATCGCACGTCCTCCGAAAGTGTTGGCGTGGACGCTCGCTCCCTTACGCAGGGGCGGTCAAGCGAACTCCGCGCGGACCCGGTCCATGTCGGCTACGTGGGAGATGCCGAGACCTTCGAACAGTTCCGTGCGCTCAGGACCGCCCCTGGGCGGATATAGGCCTGCGTTCCGGGTCTTGCCCCGGGCCCAGACGCGAACGATCCGTGCGATATTGGCGGGGCGTTTCAGCCAGGCGTCGGGATGCTCCAACATGTGGAAGCCACGCAGGAAGGACCGCAGCAACGCCACGTCCTCCCGCATCGCGATGGCGACGCCGTCCTCCAGGAACCCCTTCAGTAACCGCCCCTTCATCGTCAGTGGTTTCGGGGGGAGCAGGGCCGCGCGCGCGCGCTTGATCGCCGAACGATCCGCCTGCCGCATGGCATCGTAATAAGGGCGAAGATCGTGGTCCATGGCATCACGATACGCCTTCAGGCGTTGGGCCGGATCACGGCTGGCAGCGAGACTGTCGGCCAGCAGATGAGCGCTTACGGCGGCGAACGAGCAGCCCCTGCCATAGAGCGGGTTTGTCCGGACGATACTGTCGCCCACGGGGAAGAAGCCAAGCACAATTGGCTGATCGCCAGGCGCCAGTTCGCGCCAGCGGCTTTCGAGTTGACCCATCCCGTAAACCCGGCCCACCGGCGTGGTCCGCGTGGGTTCGATCCAGGGGGCGACGCCGGGAAATGTGCGGCAGATGGCGTCAAAGGTCTCGGGCGAGACGACGGCCTTGCGCATTTCTTCCTCGACCTCGGGCACGCACAAGGTGATCGAGAAGCAGCCGTTGTCGCCGGGAAAGACGCCGTACTTGATGTAGCCCAGGTCGCCGGTGGTGGACCCCGCGCCGCGCGGCGGTTCCTCCGCGCCCGGTACGAGGCGGTAGTGGCGCGTATAGTAGATGACCCCGCACGACTCAGAGATCTCAGGGATCGTGATGCCGACGGCCGCCAGTTGTTCCGGGGCCAGGGAGTTGCGACCGGCAGCGTCGACCACCAGATCGGCGGTCAGCTGCGTACCATCCTCGAGTTGCACGCCGGTGACGGTGGCAGGCGCACCTGCCGTGACGATCAGGTCCTTGACGAAGGTTTCCGAGCGGATCGTGACGCCGGCCAACTGTTCGACGTAACGGCGCATGACGAGTTCCAGCGTGGTGCGACGGCTGGTCAGGATCGACAGGTCCTGGTCAATGGGCTCAGGGCGATAGTTTTCCTTGTGCCGAGGCGTCAGTGATCCTTCAAAGCCCAGCTCCCGGCATCCGGCCTCCAATAGAGCGTCCAGCAGCGCCGGGTGGCGGTCGCGCGCCAGGATGCGTAGCCGAGCCAGAAACGCGTGGCTGTGGCGAAGATGGCTGACGCCGCGTCGCTTCCAGCTGTCGAACGCCTCATCAGCGCCGCCCTCAGGGGGAGGGGGGTCGCGATCCACCAGCGTGATCTCGCGGCCTTCGCCCGCCAACGCCATGGCGCTCCAGAGGCCCGCCATGCCGGCACCGATCACCAGTATTCGTTCACGCATCACATCAACCCCGAAGGCAACTCGAGGAAGAATATCAGATCATTCGCCTTACGTCGGGGAGCCTGGACGCTTCAATGGGCCGGCCCGGGCGGCGTTGATCGCGGTACGAAGGGCTTCCATATCCGCGCCGCTGATAATCCTGTCGCCGATGACGAAGGCCGGTGTGCCGTCAATACCCAGCGATCTGGCAAGATCGTGGGTATCGGAGATCTGGCGCTCGATCGCCGGGTCCGCTGCGGCCTTGCGCGCCGCAACCGGATCGACACCTGTCGCGCGAAAGGCCCGATCGATGCTCTCGGGGTTTAGCGGCTTTTGGGCCATCAACGCACTGTAGAGGGCCACACCCTGTGGCTTTGCCGCCGGGGTCAGGGCCATCCTGGAGGCCGCGATTGAGTTTTCGGTCTGGAACGCGAATTCCTTGAAGACGAACCGAACGTCCGGATTACCTTTGATCAGCTTCACGACGTCGGGTGCCGACAATTTGCAGTAGCCGCAATTGTAGTCGTAGAACTCGACGACCGTGATGGTGCCGCCCGGATTGGCCACGAGGTCACGAGGATCGCGCTCCAACTGCTGACGGAATTTCTGGACGGCATCCTTTGATGCTGTCTGTCGCTTGAGCTGTTCTTGCTCCTGCAGCTTGGTGGCCATCTCCTGCAGCAATTCAGGATTGGCCAGCAGATAGGCGCGAACCTTGGCACCGAATGCGGCGTCTTCGGTTTTCTGGCAGCCCGAGATCACCAGCGCGGCGGCCAGTGTCAGGGCGAGGGGCAGGGTCAGTTTCATGGGTTCCAGATAGTCCGTCGCTTCGTTGGGCTCAATGTCCGCCGTGCGCGGCCAGACCCTCGCGCGCCAAACCCCGGAGATCTTCGCGGCTTGGCTCGGACACCAGGACGATGTCGGTGGCGCGGCGCCATTCCGGCGTGCCCCGGTTCAACATTTCGCGGGCCCGCATCGCAAAGACCCGCGCCTGGCGCTTGTCGCCAATGTTGAAGTTGTACTCGGCGGTCGCAAGGCGGGCGAGGCCGTCCTGGCCAAGCTTGTCGTGGGCCTCGGCCAGCAGACGCCAGGCGACGGCGTTGTCCTCTTCCTGGGTCAGGGATTTGCGCAGTTCGGCCACGCCCTCGGCGATCCGTTCCTTGCTGTCCAGGGCAACCAGGGTCTGGCCCAAATTGATCCGGAGCAGCGGCGCATCCGGTTTCAGTGCGACGGATCTGCGCTGTGGAGCCTCCGCTTCCTCGACGCGACCGAATTCAAACAGGATCTGGCCCTTTAGTTCCCAGAGATACGGGTTCTGAGGTTGCTCGGTCAGCAGCACATCGAGAAGCTTAAGCGCTCGATCCGGTTCCTTCAGCTGGTAGTAGGCAATGGTCCGGGCGTAACGCGAGGGGTAGTCGGTGGCCTTTTCGCTGTACTTTCCAATGGCGCTCTGGGGGTTTAGGAACGCGTCCAGCTTGGCCTTCATAACCGCGTGTTCGGCTATGGCTTCGGGACTGTCGAGCTTGCCGTAGTTGGGCTGTTTTTCAACGCGACGCCGCAGAGCCTCGATGCGGTCTGACGAAATCGGGTGGCTCCGGAAATAGGCAAACCGACGGGCCTCATCGAACACTTCCTGGTAGCGGAAATTGTCAAAGAAATCGGCTAGGCCCTTGCCGGACAGGCCGGCCTTGTCGAGCAAAGTAGCCCCGGCCTGGTCGGCGCGGCTCTCCTGTTCGCGGCTGTAGCCCAGCATGCCGATGGTGCCGAACATACTGGCACTGCTGGCCAGCCCGATCGCGGCATCGGGTGCTCCGGCAATGGCGGCAAGGACGCCCAGACCCATCGTCAGAAGAAACGGCCGCATGCCGGCGCGGCTGAAATCGTCGGAACGGGCGCTGTGTCCGCCCGCCAGATGGCCGACCTCGTGGGCGATGACGCCTTGAAGCTCGTTGGGGTCGTCAGATTCCAGAATCAGGCCTGTGTGAAAGCCCATGACCCGGGGTGCCGCGAAGGCGTTCAAGTCTTTCGAGCCGACCAACAGGATCTCGACGTTCTTAGGGTCGATGCCTGCAGCTCTGAGGATGGGTTCCGAATCGCGGAGCAGGATCTCCTCAACCTCGGTGTCGCGGATCAGCGACTGCGCCGAGGCGACAACGGGCGCAACGGCCACCGCTGTCGCCAGGGCGACGGCGATGGCCATTCGGGAAACCGGGCGGGATAGGGAGATCATGCGCAAACTCTCTTGACGTCCTGACGTCCCCACCATGGTCGATGCTAATGCGTTATCCGCGTCTCCACCAGCCTTTGCGCGGGGCGGGTGCTGGACCCGAGATTTCATTCGGATCGGGCTCACGCGGCGCCGGCTCAGGCTCAGGTGCCACAGCCACGGGTGCGGGCGTCGGCTCAGGTTCGGGCGCGACGGCTTCCGCCTCAGGGGCCGCGACTTTTTTGGCGCGCGAACGCTTCGGCTTGGCCGGAGGTGCGTCCTCGACAGGTGCGGCCTGTTCCACCACCACGTCAGGCTCGACGGTCTCGATCACTGGGTCAGGTTCGACCTCCGACGCGGCCAGCGCTTCGACGACGTCCTCGACCGGGGCCTCGCTGCGGTCCCGATCCCGTCCACGACCGCGACTACGTCGCGCCCGCTTGGGCTTGTCCTCAGCGGCGGGAAGTTCAACCCAGATGTCGACGTCATCCTGTTGACCGGAGGTCGCGGGTGCCACCGACCTGGCTGACTCGGCGTGCGGCTCAGGCCGCGATTCAGCAGCAGGCTGCGCCAGGGGCTTCAGGTCTTCGGAGGGGTCGTACCAAACGAACGGGTCGTCGCCGTAGGGCACCCACGGGCGGACCCACGAGAAGCTGTCCTGCGGACGGAAGTCTTCACGCATGCGTCGTCCACCGCGACGTCCGCGACGGCGACGCCGGCTGGCGGCGTCATCGTCGCTCTCTGCATCGATGGCCTGAGCCGGTGCGCTTGCAGGTGCCGCCTCACGATCACCGGTGCGGGGTTCATCACGACGTCCACGGCGACGCCGACGACCGCGACGGCGGCTGTCGTCTTCTTCGTCGCGCGGTGCTGCCTCCTGATCAGAACGGGCGTGGGCTGTGTCGTCATCGGTGTCGTCGGCCTCAACGGCCGCCGGGTCTTCGTCTTCGTCTTCGTCGACCTCGACCTCGTCTTCGTCCTCAAATACCTCGTCGTCGAGATCGTCCTGGGCGGAAGGCTCATAGGCCTGGACGGGTGCGGCCGAGAGCGAGGCCAGATGTTCCGGGCGCATTTCCATCGAGACGCGCTCAATGACGTGCTCGGCGTGGGCCATCTCGTCTTCGACCACTACGGTCACAAACAGGCCAAGCGCCTGTAGCAGGCGCGCGAGATGCGCCCTCTTTTCGTTGAGGATATAGAGGCCGATGGCACGGGGAACGCGAAGGCAAGCCTCGCCGCCACCCTTCAGTGCTTCCAGTTCCAGAGCACGCAGGGCTGCCAAGGCACTGGATTCAACCGAACGAACCCGTCCGGTCCCGGCGCAGTGTTCGCACACGTGGGTTGTGCCTTCCAGCACCCCGGTGCGGCGACGCTGGCGGCTGATTTCCATCAGGCCGAAAGGACTGATCCGGCCCATCTGAACCCGGGCGCGATCATCCTTGAGCGCGTCCTTGAGTTTCTTCTCGACGGCGCGGTTGTTCTTGGCTTCATCCATGTCGATGAAGTCGATGACGATCAGGCCAGCCAGATCGCGCAGCCGCAGTTGCCGACAGGTCTCTTCCGCCGCTTCCATATTGGTCTTGAGCGCGGTGGCCTCGATGTTTCGCTCGCGGGTCGACCGACCGGAGTTCACGTCGACCGCCACCAAGGCCTCGGTCTGGTTGATCACCAGATAGCCACCGGACTTCAGCGGTACATTTGCGGAATAAATCTGGGCCAGGTGGTCCTCAACCCGGTGTTTGACGAACAGCGGCGTCGGCTCGCGGTAGGCCATAACCTTCTTGGCCTGCGACGGCATCAGCATCCGCATGAAGTCGCGGGCTTCCTTGTAGGCACCTTCGCCCTCGACCCAGACCTCGTCGATATCCTTGTCGTAGAGGTCGCGGATCGTGCGCTTCACGAGGTCTTCTTCCTCGTAGATCAGCGCTGGCGCAATGGAATGCAGCGTCTTCTCGCGGATGTTTTCCCACAGTCGGAGCAGGTAGTCATAGTCGCGCTTGATCTCGGCCTTGGTGCGCTTGGCACCGGCAGTGCGGACGATCAGGCCCATGCCCTGCGGCACGTCCAGGCTGGCGACCACGCCCTTCAGGCGCTTGCGGTCGGTGGCGGTGTCGATCTTGCGCGAAATGCCGCCGCCGCGTGCGGTGTTGGGCATCAACACACCATAGCGGCCGGCCAGCGACAGATAGGTCGTGAGTGCTGCGCCTTTGTTGCCGCGCTCTTCTTTGACCACCTGGACCAGCATGATCTGGCGGCGGCGGATGACTTCCTGGATCTTGTAGCGACGCATCAGCCGACGCCTGCGGCGCGCGACTTCTTCTTCCATAACGTCATCGTCGTCGTCGTTGGAGGCGCTGACGTCGGCGTCGTCGTCCTCATCGCCACCTTCGCTGACGGCACCACGCGGGCCACGGCCCCGCGGCTCATGCCGGTCCTCGTCGTGATCCTCGGCTTCCTCGCGCATCAGTGCTTCGCGGTCGGCCAGCGGAATCTGATAGTAGTCCGGGTGGATTTCGTTGAAGGCCAGGAAGCCATGGCGATTGCCGCCATACTCAATGAAGGCGGCCTGCAGCGATGGCTCTACGCGAGTGACTTTTGCGAGATAGATATTCCCGCGAAGCTGTTTGCGGTTCTGGCTTTCGAAATCGAATTCTTCAATGCGGCTTCCGTCGATCACAACCACACGCGTCTCTTCGGCGTGGGCTGCGTCGATCAACATAGTCTTGGGCATAAAAAATATCTCCACGGCGCGCGGGGGCATGGCCCCGGCGCTGCCGGTGTGTGGGACGAGCGCGCGCGCCACCCCGCAAGACGCCGGCAACGGCATCTCGGGCGGCCTTGGGGCCGAAGGTGAGTCGAGCTGCGCAGCTCATCGGATGTGTTCCCAGGCGCGTCCCGAAGGGCGCGGATCGGAGGATGCGTCGTTACCGAGGATTCGGTCCAAGCTGACGCGGGCTTGTATTGTCGTTCGCGACGTTCGGGCCCAGTGCGAGCCTGCGACGTCGCGCGAAGCGACAATAGCAAGAGTGAACGGCAAAAGGAAAGCGCCACGCGCGATCACTTGCGCATCGGCCTCAAACGCAAGACCTCGTTAACCCTTTGTCCACGGCAAAGCGGGCTATATGGAGGCGAGGTTACAGGGCCTGCAGGTTACTCCTTTTCGGAGCGTCGGAATGCTGAGGCGGTTGACGGCGATGTTCGGGCGGACGCGGGGGCGAGTTGCCATCGTGGCCGTTGTTGCCGTCACAGGCCTCGCCGCAGTCGCCGCAGGACATGCTGCAACGACCGATGTAAGCCTGCTGAGAGTCCGGATGGGCGGCGACGCCGCCGAAACACGCACTGTCATTGAGCTGGATGGTGCGACGGTTGCCAAGGTCCAGTCCGACGGTTCGCTCGACCGGCGCATTGTTATTCTACTGCCCGGTGTGAAGGCCACTCAGGTTCATCAGGGCGCAGGGCGCGGCATCATCAAGACCTGGCTGGTCGATCAGGTGTCGGGGGGTACCCGGCTGCAGATGGATCTGGCGGCGGATGGAAAACTGAAGAAGCGC
>JANORH010000529.1:0-5442 GCA_031415215.1 Alphaproteobacteria bacterium
CGATGATGCGCCGGGCGCCGGGTTTGTGGACGAAGACGTCGACCAGTCCCACCTTGTCATCCAGGTCGATCATCAGGCGCAGCGGCTCGCCGTGGCCCCTGGCACCCGGCAGCTTGTCGCAGGCCAGCGTGAAGAACCGGCCGTCGGAGGCGACGATCAGCAGCTTGTCCGTGGTCTCGGCCGGGACCAGGAACTGGAGCTTGTCGCCCTCCTTGAACTTCAGCTCCGAGGGGTCTTCGACGCGGCCTTTGGCGGCGCGGATCCAGCCGCGTTCCGACAGGATGATGGTGATCGGCTCGCGCACGATCATGGCTTCCAGCGCCGCCTCGGTGTCGATCTCGGGCGCGTCGGCGAACAGGGAACGGCGGATGTTGAGCGCGCCCAGCGCCTTCTTCACCTCGCGCAGACCCGCGCCCACCAGTTTCCACTGGGCCCGGTCGTCGGCCAGCATGGCGACGATGCCGTCGCGTTCCTCGGAGAGCTCGGCGTGCTCGCGGCGGAGTTCCATCTCCTCCAGCCGGGCCAACTGGCGCAGGCGGGTGTTGAGGATGGCGTCGGCCTGGATGTCCGACAGCGTGAAGGTCTCGATCAGCCGGGCCTTGGGCTCCTCCTCATAGCGGACGATGCGGATCACCTCGTCCAGATTGAGGTAGGCGATCATCAGGCCGTCGAGGATGTGCAGCCGGGCCTCGATCTTGCCCAGCCGGTGGCGGGCGCGGCGGACCAGCACGTCGCGGCGGTGATCGAGGAAGGCGGTCAGCGCCTGCTTCAGGTTCATGACGCCCGGCGTGCCGCGCGCATCCAGGACGTTGAGGTTGACGCTGAAGCGGGTCTCCAGATCGGAGAGCTTGAACAGGCTCTCCATCAGGACCTCGGCCTCGACGTTGCGGCTCTTGGGTTCGAGGACCAGGCGCACGTCCTCGGCACTCTCGTCACGCACATCGCCCAGCAGCGGGGCCTTCTTGGCGTCGATCAGCTCGGCGAGGCGTTCCACCAGATCGGCTTTCTTGACCTGATAGGGCATCTCGGTGACGACGATCTGGTACATGCCCTTGCCCAGATCCTCCTTCTCCCATTTCGCCCGCACGCGGATGCCGCCGCGCCCGGTGGCATAGGTTTCCAGCATCGAGGCGCGGCCCTCGACGATCACCCCGCCGGTGGGGAAGTCCGGCCCCTGGACGTGGGCCATCAGCGCCTCGACCGAGGCGTCGGGCTTGTCCAGCAACGTCAGGCAGGCGTCGATCAGCTCGCCGGCATTATGCGGCGGGATCGAGGTGGCCATGCCGACGGCGATGCCGGTGGAGCCGTTGGCCAGCAGGTTCGGGAAGCCCGCCGGCAGCACCGTCGGCTCATCATCGGAGCCGTCATAGGTGGGGCGGAAGTCGACGGCGTCCTCATCTATGCCATCGAGCAGGAGCATGGCGGCGACGGTTAGCTTGGCCTCGGTGTAGCGCATGGCTGCGGCGTTATCGCCGTCGATGTTGCCGAAGTTGCCCTGCCCGTCCACCAGCGGATAACGCTGGGCGAAGGCCTGGGCCATGCGCACCAGGGTGTCATAGATCGACTGGTCGCCGTGCGGGTGATAGCCGCCCATCACCTCGCCCACCACCTTGGCGCATTTGCGGGCGGCGTTCTCCGGGTTCAGCCGCATCTCGCGCATGGCGTAGAGCACGCGCCGCTGGACCGGTTTGAGACCGTCACGCACGTCAGGCAGCGCGCGGTCGGTGATCACGCTGAGCGCATAGGCCAGATACCGCCGGCTGAGGGCCTCGGTCAGCGGCTCGTCGATGATGCGGTCGCCGGGCGGCGGGGCGGTGGTGGTGGCCATGGGGGATGTCTAGCGTGCAAGGAGATTCGCGTCGCGTCGGCGATGCGCGCGGGGAACCTGCATCCCCAATATTCGTCATCCCGCGACTTGTTCGCGGGACCCATTGCTGACCCTCCCGGACCTCGCCCCCGATGGGTCCCGCGAACAGGTCGCGGGATGACGAGCAAAAAAGGGGACCTACAGCCGGCCAGCATCCGTCAAACGGTCCAGCAGCCACAGCCGCGCCGGTGGCAGCGGGCGGTTCATCGGGTTGAAGATGAAGGCTTCGAGGAAATACGCTGTCAGGGTCAGGCCTGCGCCGACGTCGCCTGCGGCCAGGCGCGACTGCGAGGCCAGCAGGAACGGCGGCAGCGCCAGCAGGCGGTCCTTGTAGGGCTCACCTGCCGCACGACTGACGGCGCGGCCGGTCTTGGGGCTGACGTAGATCAAGTCGTCGACGACGCCGGTGGCCGCGCACTTTGACAGGTCGAAGCCGAAGCCAAGGTCGGCCAGCAGCCCGGCCTCGAACCGCACAAACACCGCCGGCCAGATCGCATCGTGAGCGAAGGCGGCGGCCAGGGCCTCAAACGCCATGAAGGCCCCCGGATGCGGCTCGCGCTCTGGCAAGGCGCCTGCGGTGACGGCGGCGGCGGCGGCGATCCCGGCCAGCGCCAGCGGATCATCGAACAGCGCCGACGGCCCCTCGCCCACCGGCTCCAGCGTCGCCGATCCCAGCTGGTCGGAAACCCGCGCGCGGTAGCGGACGGTGACCCGCGCCCCGGCCTGCAAGAACGGCTTCATCCGCCGCGACGCGCCCCCGGCGACATGGGCGGCCCACTTGCCGTGATGGGTGGTCAATAGCTCGACTATCGCCCCCGCCTCGCCGTGCGCCCGAGCGCTGAGGACGAAGGCGTCGTCTTCGAATTCCATCGTCAGGCGTCGTAGTCCAGGCCCACGTCGCCGTAAAATTCGCGCTTGTCGGCCCACTTTTCGTCGACCACCACGTGCAGGAACAGGTGAACGGGGCGGTCGAGCAGCTCGCACAGCTCCTCGCGCGCCTTCTGGCCGATCCACTTCACAGTCTGGCCGCCCTTGCCCAGGATGATCGGTCGCTGGCTCTCGCGCTCGACGTAGATGTTCTGTTCGATGCGAACGCCGCCGTCCTTGCGCTCCTCGAACTTGGTGGTCTCGACGGCGGCCGAATAGGGCAGCTCCTCGTGGACCCGCAGGTAGAGCTTCTCGCGGGTGATCTCGGCGGCCAGCAGGCGGGCGGGCAAGTCGGCGGTCTGGTCGGCGGGATAGAGCCAGGGGCTTTCCGGCATGGCCAGCGCCAGCCGCGCCTTCAGGTCGTCGACCCCTGCGCCATCGGCAGCGGAGATCATGAACACTTCGGAATAGACCCCGGTGTCGTACAGCCGCTGCGACAGGCCCAGCAGCGTGTCACGGCGCATGCCGTCGATCTTGTTGAGCGCGAGGATCGCCTTTTTGCCCGACGCTTTCAGGCCCTCGACAATGGATTCCACGTCGATGGCGGCCTTGCGGTCGGCGGGCGAGCCTTCGCGGGTGGGCGCGGCCAGTTCGGCGACGCTGTCGACCAGGTGCACGATGATCTCGGCATCCTCGGCACCGCCCCAGGCGGCGCGGATCATGGCGCGGTCCAGCTTGCGACGCGGCTGGAAGATGCCGGGGGTGTCGACCAGCACGATCTGGGTGTCGCCGTGGATCGCCACGCCGCGTACGGGAAAGCGCGTGGTCTGGACCTTCTGGGTGACGATCGAGACCTTGGCACCCACCAGACGGTTGGTGAGCGTGGATTTCCCGGCGTTAGGGGCACCGATGATGGCGGCAAAGCCGGCACGGGTGGTGATCGAGGTCGTTTCGGGGGCTACGGTCATTGGTCGGTCTCCGGCTCGGACTCTACACCCTCGCGCTTCAATAGCATGGTCAGGGCTGCGGACTTTTCCGCCGCCTGGCGCGATCCGCCCTCGCCTCGCTCGGCACTGAAGCCCTCAACCTGCACCTCGATCACGAAAAGCGGCGCATGGGCCGGGCCTTCGCGGCTGATGATCTCGTAGTGCGGCAGCGGCAGGCCCAGGCCTTGAGCCCACTCCTGCAGCTGGGTTTTGGGATCCTTGGTGCGTGGCGCGTCGATGTCCTCGAATTCCTCGGCCCAGAATTTGAGGAAGAACGCCTTGGCGGTGTCCAGCCCGCCGTCGATGTAAAGGGCCGCCATCAAGGCCTCGCAGGCGTCGCCCAGCACGGCGTCGGATTTGCGCGCACCGACCTTGGTGGCGCTGGCCGACAGGCGCAGCGCGTCCGGCAGGCCGACGCGGTGTGCCGCGCGGGCGCAGGCGTGATAATTGACCAGATTGGCGAGGCGGCGCGACATTTCGCCCTCGCGGCTGTCGGGATCCAGGGCCATCAGACGCTCGGCAGCGCACAGGTTGAGTACCCGGTCGCCCAGAAACTCCAGCCGCTCGTTGTGCCGCACTTCGCGCGCGCCATCGCCGACGCTGGCGTGGGTCAGGGCGCGCTCCAGAAGGTCGCGATCAATGAAACTGTAGCCGATGCGGCGCTCGAGTTCCTCGATAGCCGCGACGCGCGTGTTCATTTCAGGATCTTGAAGAACCGGCTGGGCCGGGCGTCCAGCACCCAGGTCCAGGGCTTGAAGATCGAGGCCTTGGGGTGCCAGGACAACAACACGATCTGGGCCTTGCCGACCAGGTTCTCGGCCGGGACCATGCCCACGCCGCCCTCGAACGGATCAACGCGGCTGTCGGACGAGTTGTCGCGGTTGTCGCCCATCATGAAATAGTAGCCCTCGGGCACGATGAACTGGGTGGTGTTGTCGAGGTTGCCGTCGGTGCCCGTGTCCTGGGTGTCATAGGTCTTGCCGCTGTCCAGCCGCTCGCGGAACCGGGCCACGTCAACAATCTGGCCGAAGCCGAGATCGGATTTGACCGGCGACATGGCGTCGCGCTGGACCAGCTTGTCGTTCACGTAGAGCAGGCCGTCTTTCATTTGAACGCGGTCGCCGCTGACGCCGATCACGCGCTTGACGTAGTCGGTGCGGCCATCGCTGGGCAGCTTGAACACGACGATGTCGCCGCGACTGGCTTTTTGCTCCAGCAACCGGCCCTGATAGATGTTGGGGCTGAACGGGATGGAGTGGCGCGAGTAGCCGTAGCTGAACTTGGAGACGATGATGTAGTCGCCCTCATAGAGGTTGGGCTCCATCGAGGCCGACGGGATCGTGAAGGGCTGAAACAACAACACCCGCAGGAACAGCGCGATCAGCAGCGCATAGACCACCGTCTTGATGATCTCGACCACCTCGTTAAGCGCACCCGTGGCCTTGGGGCCCTCGCCGCTCTGCACCGTCTCGTTCATTCTGGAATCCCTGGCCGCCCCGGTGACCCGAAGCGGGTGTTGCCTATCCGGTCACCGCCGGTTGAGCAAGATCGGGGCCTGTGATGGGCGTCGCGGTGATGTTGCGACGCCATCCCACGCTCGCGCAACGATCCATGGGATGATCCGTGCAGCGTCAGACCTCGCCTCCGGGTGCCTCTGGCGCGCTGTCCTCAGCGTCCTGGCCCTCAACCTCATCCTCACCCGTATCCGCCAGACGTTCCACC
>JANORH010000530.1:0-2943 GCA_031415215.1 Alphaproteobacteria bacterium
TCGACCCGGTTCGGCCCGTCGACATTCGTGACATCAGCCAGCTGCCGCCGAGCTTCGATCCGCCGACGCCCATCAAGACAGCGCCGGTCGAGCCGCCCGTGATCCGCAATCCCGCCTGGCAGGACCGGCCCACAAGTGAGGAGATGGCGCGCCACTATCCGGTGTCCGCGATACGGCGAGGCATTCAGGGCCAGGCGACGATCTCGTGCTCGGTCACGGCGCGCGGCGACCTGACGGCCTGCCGGGTGGTCTCGGAAACGCCGGCGGAAGAGCGCTTCGGCGCGGCGGCGCTGAAACTGGCGCGCTACTTCCGTCTGAGCCCGCAGACCGTCGATGGCCGCACCATCGCGGACGCACCGGTGACCATCCCGATCCGCTTCAGCCTGAAGTAGCTGAAGCGCGGTTCAATAGCTCTTCGGCAGGCCCAGCACGCGTTCGGCGATGTAGTTGAAGATCATCTCGCGGCTGACCGGGGCGATACGGGCGATCATGGCCTCGCGGAAGTAGCGTTCGACGTCGTATTCCCGGGCATAACCCATGCCGCCGTGGGTGAGGACAGCGGTTTCACAGGCGGTGAAGCCAGCCTCGCCGCCCAGGTACTTGGCCGCATTGGCTTCCGCCCCGCACTCACGACCGGCGTCGTAGAGCGCGGCGGCCTTGAAGACCATCAGGTTGGCGGCCTCCAGCTCGGCCCAGCACCTGGCCAACGGATGGGCGATGCCCTGGTTCTGGCCGATGGGTCGTCCGAACACCACCCGGTCCTTGGCATAGGCGGCCGCCCGCTTCAGCGCCGCGCGACCCAAGCCCACCGCCTCGGCACCGATCAGCACCCGCTCGGGGTTCAGGCCCTCCAGCAGATAATAGAAGCCCCGCCCCTCCTCGCCCACCAGGGCGTCGGCGGGCACGTGCAGGTCGTCGATGAAGACAGCATTGGATTCGATGGCCCTGCGGCCCATTTTCGGGATCGGTCGCGCCTGGATCCGCTCCCGGTCGAAATCTACATAGAACAGGCTGATGCCATCGGTAGGCTTTTTCACCTCGGCCTTGGGCGTGGTGCGGGCGACGATCAGCATCTTGGTGGCGCGCTGGGCCATGGTCGTCCACATTTTCCGGCCCGAGATGACGTAGCCGTCATTGGTCCGGACGGCCTTGGTGGTCAGGCTGGTGGTGTCCAGTCCGGCGTCAGGTTCGGTGACGCCGAAACACATCCGGTCCTCGCCCGAGATCAGACGCGGGATCAGGCGGCGTTTCTGCTCTTCGGTCCCGAATTTGACCAACGGCATCGGGCCAAAGATGTTCAGGTGCAGGGCGCTGGCACCGGAGAACCCCGCACCGCTCTCGGCCACCGCCTGCATGGCAATGGCGGCCTCGGTTACGCCCAGACCCGATCCGCCGAGCTCCACCGGCATCGCCGCGCCCAGCCACCCGGCCCCGGCCATGGCGGCGACGAAAGCCTCCGGAAAGTCGCCGGTCTCGTCGGTACGGCGCCAATAGTCAGCGTCGAAGCGTTCGCACAGCTTCAAAACCCCGTCGCGGATCGCCTGCTGCTCTTCGGTGAACCAGAAGCCGTTCATCGTCCCTCCGTGAATCGCGCAGGGGCGAGCCTGGGGGCAAGAGAACCCGCCTCGCGTCCGGTGATCTCGTCTACAATAGTTTGCGCGACCAGTGGTGCCAGCAGCCAGCCGTTTCGCCGCGCGCCGACCGCAAGCATGATACCGGGCTCCGTGCTCGCGCCGACGATAGGCAGGCCATCGGGTGTGGCAGCGCGGATCCCTGCGGCCATTTCGATCGGCAGACCAGCAAGGTGGGGAAAGAGCCGCAGACCCGCCTGCAGCAGGGGCTGGATCTGAGCTACATCGACTGTGGTGTCGCCTCGCCCCGGTTCCATCGTCGCGCCGAATACAGTTCCGGCGCCGGGCGTCACATAGACAGCTTCACCTCGGATAACAGCGCCTCGGGAGGGCGCTGCGATCCGCACGATGTGCCCTTTGATCGACGTCAGCCGCGCCAGTTCCGGTGCCAGTGCATTCGGGTGCGAGCCAGTGGCGATCACCAGGACGTCGGTGTCCTGACGCACATCGATCCGGGCACGCTGAAACACCACCCCGGCGGCGGAGGCTGCTGCAGTTAGCGCCTGAAGCGCAGAAGGCGCATCCAGCCGCCAGTCCTCGCGTGTCATCATGGCTCGGTGCCCGTCCATGGCCAATCCCGGTGCCAGGGCCATGGCGGTTTGCCCGCTGATCTCGGTTGGCCTGACGGCAATCGCGCCGAAGCCCCTGACGACATCGTCAAGCCAGCTGTCCGTACCAACGGCGACGGCACCGCTTCGATCCAGTTCTATTCCAGCGCGATCAGCAAGCGCTGGCCACAGGTTGCGTGCGGCCAACAGCAGGTCGAAATGCGCACGGGCCAGCGGGTCCAGTACCGCCTCAAAGACCGGCGCAATCATGCCCGCAGCGACGCTGGACGCGTTTGCACCCCCCGGGTCGCACACCGTAACCGCGCAGCCGGCGTCTGCCAGCGCCAGCGCTGTGGCCAGGCCCAGCACACCAGCCCCGGCGATTATCACTCTTGGCCCACCGCTCATGCATCTAACGAGCCGCTGCAGCCGGGAAAATCAAGGGTGTGCGTTCGTAGCCTTTGGATATGGTTCGGGTATACCTGAGGCGTCAGTCCAACCCGGTGGCTCCACCGGCCATTGGCTCCGCTCACTCGGCAAGATAGAAGAGCCGGTATGTTTCCAGGGGGAGGCGCTTCAGTTGATACGTGATTTTCTGGTCTGGGTGGCGACGGAAGTCGGCAAGGGGCCTGGGGAGTATGACCCGTCGTGGACGGACCTGCTGGCCAGCTCCCTGAACTTCTGGGGGCTACTCGAGGCCACCCATGTCCTGTCATTGATGTTGTTTGCGGGCACGATCTTCATCGTCGACCTAAGGTTGCTGG
>JANORH010000531.1:0-2061 GCA_031415215.1 Alphaproteobacteria bacterium
GCCGAGGATTCCCGCTTCGTGATTCAGGAACCTATACCACCCTTCAACGAAGGCTTCTGCCAAGTCCGAGTCAGCTATTGGCCTGATGCGTTTATAAAGCGAATTGCCTGAGGTCAACCATGAAGACGGTCGTTCTGGCGGGCGGCCTCGGCACGCGCATCTCGGAAGAGAGCCACCTTCGGCCCAAGCCGATGATCGAGGTCGGCGGCCGCCCGATCCTGTGGCACATCATGAAGCTGTATTCGCACTACGGCTTCAACGACTTTGTGGTCTGCCTGGGGTACCGGGGCTATGTGATCAAGGAGTATTTCGCCAACTATGTGCTGCACAATGCCGACCTGACCGTCGATCTGGCCAAGGGCTCCATTGAGTACCACGCCACCCACCACGAACCCTGGCGCGTGACCCTGGTGGAGACCGGTGCCGACACCATGACCGGCGGGCGGCTGAAGCGCGTCGCGCCCTATCTGAACCCCGACGAATCATTTTTCCTGACCTACGGCGACGGCGTGGCCGACCTCGATGTCGGCAAGCTTGCGGCGTTTCATCGACACCACGGCAAGGACGCCACGCTGACGGCCGTGACGCCCCCGGGCCGTTACGGTGCGCTGGACATCGCGGAAAGTCAGGTGCAGCGCTTCATTGAGAAGCCGCCCGGTGACAATGGCCTGATCAATGGCGGGTTCTTTGTCCTGAACCCGTCTGTGATTAACCGGATTTCAGATGACACCACCATCTGGGAACGTGAGCCGCTGGAGGGTCTGGCGGCGGATGGCCAGTTGATGTCGTTCCGCCACGACGGTTTTTGGGGCGCGATGGACACCTTGCGCGACAAGAACCAGCTCGAGGCGCTGTGGGCCTCCGGCGAGGCACCGTGGCGGCGGTAAACCCCGGCTTCTGGGCCGGCAAGCGGGTCCTGCTGACTGGCCACACCGGCTTCAAGGGCGGCTGGGCGGCGATCTGGTTGAGCCGGATGGGGGCAAGTGTCACCGGCCTGGCGCTGGCCCCCGACCAGAATCCCAGTCTGTTCGAGCAGGCCGGGATCGCCGCGCGGGTGACCTCACAGATTGTCGATCTGCGCGGCCTCCGAGAGGTTGCTGACGCGATTGAGGGCAAGGCCTTTGATCTGGTCCTGCACATGGCCGCCCAACCCATCGTGCGCACGTCGATCGAGGATCCCCTCGGCACGTTTGAAACCAACATCATGGGCACGGCAAACCTGCTGCAGGCCTTGCGCCGCCAGTCCGCATTGCAGGCGATCCTGGTGATCACCTCGGACAAGGTTTACGCCAATCACGAGACGGGGGCGGCGTTTGTCGAGAGCGACAACCTGGGTGGCAAGGACCCCTATTCCGCGTCCAAAGCGGCTACCGAGGTCGTCGTCCAGAGTTTTGCCAAGAGCTATTTCCAGAACGTCCCGGTCGGCACAGCGCGGGGCGGCAACGTCGTCGGCGGCGGCGATTTCTCCCGCGACCGTCTGGTGGCTGACATTGTGCGCGCGGTTCAGGCTGGCGAAGCGGTCACCTTGCGCCATCCAGAGGCGACGCGGCCCTGGCAGCATGTGCTGGACTGTCTGGCCGGCTACTTCGCCCACATCGAGGCGTTGGCCACGAACCCGGCAACCCCACGCGTGCTGAATTTCGGGCCCCGGCCCGGTGGTGCCAAGGTCAGTGTGGGCGAGCTTGCGACAATGGGTGTGAAGGCATTGAACGGTCAGCCCTGGCGTCATGAAGCGGACCCGAACTCCTTGGAAGCCCAATCCCTGGCCATCGACGCTGGCCTCGCGAAACGCTCCATCGGCTTCGAAAGCCGGCTGGAGGCGCCAGAAGCAGTGGCCCTGACCATGGACTGGTATCGCCGGCAGGCCGGCGGGGAAGACGCGCTCTCCTTGTGCGAAACCCAGATCACGGACTACGAAGGCCGATCATGAGTCTTTGCCGTTTTTGCCGTTCGCCGCTGACCCGCACGTTTCTGGACCTCGGGCATCAGCCCTTGGCCAACAGCTACCTGACGCCGGAGCAGCTGGCGCTCGGATCAGAGCCGACGTTTCCGCTGCACACC
>JANORH010000532.1:0-3358 GCA_031415215.1 Alphaproteobacteria bacterium
CGTTCGACCGAGACCCTGACCCGGTCACTGACGCCGGAGGATATGGCTGCCCAATCCATGCCCGACGCCAGTCCCACCAAGTGGCATCTGGCGCACACCACCTGGTTCTTCGAAACCTTTCTGCTGGTTCCCAATCTTGAGGGCTATCGGGTCTTCGATCCAAAGTTCGGCTACCTTTTCAACTCCTACTATGAGGCGGTCGGTCCGCGTCAGCCTCGTCCCGCTCGCGGCTTGTTGACGCGACCGTCGCTCGCCGACGTTCTGGCCTATCGCGCCCATGTCGACGCCGGGATGGCCCGGCTGCTGTCTGGTGACATCGCGCCGCTGACCGCTCTGCTTGACCTGGGGCTGGCACATGAGGAGCAGCACCAGGAGCTGATCCTGATGGATATCCTGCACCTGTTCGCCCGGTCGCCGCTGTCGCCCGCCTATGCACCCCACAGAGCGGCTCCGGCGGCGTTGGAATGTACCGCGCTCACATACGCGAATTTTTCCGGGGGCCTGGTCGAGATCGGTCACGGCGGTAATGGGTTTGCATTCGACAACGAGGGGCCACGGCACAAGGTCTGGCTCGAACCCTACCGTCTGGCGAACCGACTGGTGACCAACGCCGAGTGGCTCGCATTCATGGCGGACGGGGGTTACGGCCGCGCTGAATTCTGGCTGGCGGACGGTTGGGCTCAAGTTCAGGCCGAGACATGGCAGGCCCCGATCTACTGGCGACAGGATGACCAAACCTGGTCGGCCATGAGCCTGAATGGTCTGCACCCGCTCGAACCGGCGGCCCCCGTCAGCCACATCAGTTACTTTGAGGCCGACGCCTACGCTGCCTGGGCCGGAGCGCGTCTGCCCACGGAAGCGGAGTGGGAACACGCCGCGCAGGCTGCTGTATCCCGGCAACTACCCGGTGAGCTCTGGGAATGGACCCGAAGCGCCTACCTGCCATATCCCGGCTTCAAACCCGCTGCCGGTGCCGTCGGCGAGTACAATGGAAAGTTCATGGCCGGTCAGTTCGTCCTGCGCGGCGGTGCCTCCGTCACACCGAGGGACCACGCCCGTACCAGCTACCGGAATTTCTTCTATCCTCATCAGCGGTGGATGTTCTCAGGTGTCCGCCTTGCGCAGGACGGGGCAGGCGCAGGCGTCGAGACCTCGGATTTCCTGGCTGACGTGCTGACGGGACTGTCCCGTTCAGCCAGGTCCATTCCGCCCAAGCATTTCTACGATGCGACAGGATCTCAACTGTTTGAGGCCATCACCGTGTTGGACGAGTACTATCCGACACGAACCGAAATTGCCCTGCTGCGCAGCTCGTCATCACAGATCGCACGACTTATTCCCGAGGGCGCAGCGCTGGTGGAATTTGGCAGCGGTGCCAGCGTAAAGACCCGGATCCTGCTGGATGCCGCGCCGAAGATCGCGGTCTATGCGCCCATCGACATCAGCGCCGCAGCGCTGGAGGGCGCGGCGGAGGCGATCCGCGCGGACTATCCAGGCCTGGATGTGGTGCCGTTGCGCGATGACTTCACCAATGCCCTGGCCTTGCCTTCCGCCTGTAAAGGGCGGCCGATTGTCGGGTTCTTCCCGGGTTCAACCATCGGCAACTTCACGTCGAGCGAAGCGCTGGCCTTTCTGCAGGGCGCGCGGCGGCTGTTGGGGCCGGGCGCTGCCTTGATCGTCGGCATTGATCTGGTCAAGGACGCGCAAACTCTGGTGGCGGCCTATGACGACGCGCAGGGCGTAACAGCCGCGTTCAACAAGAACCTGCTGACCCGCATCAACCGCGAGCTGGGAGGCGATTTCGACCTCGATACGTTTGATCACCGGGCGATCTGGAATGACGCCGAGAGCCGGATTGAAATGCATCTTGTGAGCCTGAAGGATCAGGCAGTGTGTGTGGCCGGGGCAACCTTCCGGTTCGCAGTCGGTGAGATCTTGCACACCGAGAACTCGCACAAATTCACCGTGGAACGCCTGAGCGCCCTTGCCGACGCTGCCGACTGGACGCTTGAGCGGGAGTGGGTGAGCGCCCACCCCGCCTTCGCAATCGTATTGCTCAGGAGTTAGGCCTCGCGAAGCCGCTTACGTCCGACGCCGCGTGAAATCTCGCCGCCCTTGCGGCCTGCGGTCACAGCGAGGTCGCGGTTGCGAGCAAAACTGCGCTTCTCGCTCGGTACGCTGGCACCGCCCTTGCGGGCGATCTCCAGCCGTCGCTCCAGCGTCATTGCGGCGAACCCGCGGATGGCGCGAGGCTTTTCAAATTCAAGTGTGGCCATGGGATAATCCTCAACAGGGGCGCGAGCGGGGACGTCTCGCGAGGTGCCATGGATAAAACCCCCAGGCTCTGCAGAGGTTGCGTGACGAGGTGGGGATATTGCGCCCGACATCGCGGCCGATCAGATCGGCAGGTTGACCCGGGCCGTTAGTCCGCCGCCGACGCGATTGATCAGGCTCACATCACCGCCATGCCCACGTGCGATCGAACGCACCACCGCCAGACCCAGACCGATGCCGCCTGTCTGCCGACTCCGCGACGGCTCGCGGCGGTAGAAGGGTTCGAACACTTTTTCGCTATCGGCGGCGGGAATGCCCGGGCCGTCATCATCGATCTCCACGATGGCGTTGCCTGCGTCGGCAAAGACCCGCGCCCGGGCTCGGCCGCCGAACTTGACCGCGTTTTCCAGCAGGTTTGACACCAGCCGCCGAAGGGCCATGGGATCGCCCTGCAAGACGACCTTCTCGCCGCGTTCAACCTCTGTCAGGGAACCCGTCTCCGCCATCTCGTCGCACAGGCTTTCCACCAGAGACGACAGTTCAAGGTGTGTGCGCTCATTTGGACGCGTGGCGTCACGGACAAAGGCCAGCGTGGCGGTGATCATCTCCTCCATCTGGTCCAGGTCCGCAGCGTATTTGCGACGCTGGTCCTCGGGCAGGCCCTCGATGCGGAACCGCAGGCGGGTCAGCGGCGTGCGAAGGTCATGAGCGATGGCGCCCATCATCGCGGTGCGGTCCTCGACATAGCGACGCAGCCTTTGCTGCATTTCGTTGAAGGCGCGCACAGCGACGCCGATCTCCGCAGGGCCTCTGACCTCGAGCGGCGGTGCCAAGGGGTCACGACCCAGGCGCTCGGCGGCGTCGGCGAACACCTTGATCGGCTTGGTCAGCCGGCGTGCGAATATCCAGGCCACAGGTGCCATGGCCAGCGCCGAAAGCGAGAACCAGAGGGCCAATCGTCGCTGCCAGCTGCTCAACCCGACGAGCGGTTTTCGCTGCACGACGGTCCAGCGACCATCGGGCTGCAGGACCCCCAGTTGAAAGGGCGCGATCAAGATATGCTCGTTGGACTCTGAGGTCCCGC
>JANORH010000533.1:0-5594 GCA_031415215.1 Alphaproteobacteria bacterium
TTCCTGGCCCCCATGAAGATCGAGGGCGTCGAGACCCGGCCGATCCGCAAGCTGACCGGCGAACACGGCTTCACCCAGACCTTCTTCCGTGAGGCGCGCATCCCGGCGGACGAGATCGTCGGCGTCGAGGGTGGTGGCTGGAAAGTGGCCATGCGCACGCTGGAGTATGAGCGTGGTGCCCGGGGCGGACAGGCCGGCGGCTATGTGTCGGTGGGATCCAATGCCTGGGACGTGCTGGATATGGCGCGCAAGATGACGCGGGGCGGCAAGCCCGCCCTGCAAGACCCCGCCACCCGGGCGAAAATGATCGACGTCTTGATCGACATCCAGAGCAACGCGCTCTGCGCCCAGCGCGCGGCGTTCAGCCCGCTGAATACCGACCGGCCCACCGGCCTGGCCCTCAGCAGCAAGCTGATGCACACCGACTTTGCCCAGCGGATGAACGCGTTTGCCATCGGACTGACCGGACCCGCCGGCGGCTATTACGTCGGCGATCCCAACGCCGTCGACGGCGGGTGGTGGACGCGGTCCTACCTCAACTCGTTCTCCGCGACGATCGGCGGCGGCACCTCGCAGATCCAGCGTAACATCATCGGCGAGCATGTGCTCGGCCTGCCAAAGAGCTGACCGGACCCGATGATTTTCAAGAGACCCAAGTGATGCAAGATCTGGGACGGCTGGGGTTCAGCGAGGATCAGGGCAGCCTGCTGGAGGTCGCCACCTCTTTCTGCGCCAGGCGGTCGCCGATCGCCAGGGTGCGTCAGCTGATCGACGACGAGACCGGCCACGACGCGGAGGTCTGGCGCGAGATCGTTGAGCTGGGGTGGTTGGGCATCGCCATCCCCGAAGCCTATGGCGGTGCTGGTCTGACGCTGGCCGAAGTTGTCCCGGTGATGGAGCAGATGGGCCGCTATCTGTTGGCTGGGCCGTTCTACTCCACCACCCTTGCCGCCCAGGCCCTCGTCGCCGGCGGGACAGAGGACCAGAAGCGCACCCTGCTGCCCCGACTGGCTGAGGGCACCATCACGACCCTGGCCCTTTGTGAGGCCGGCGGCGACTGGGACCTGACCAACATCGCCTGCACGGCGGTCAAGACGGCAACAGGCAACCTGCAACTTTCCGGGACCAAGCGGCTGGTGAGCGATGCCGGGGTCGCCACCCTGTTCATCGCGTCCGTTCTCCACGAAGGCCGCCCTGCCCTGGTGATCATCGAGCGCGCATCGCTGGGCGCAGAGGCGCTGCGCCGCGAGGTGATCGTCGACGAGACCAAGCGGTCCTGCGAGCTTTGCCTGGACGGCATCGAGGTTCCGGTGGTCAATCTGCTGGACGTCGACCGCGCCGACGCCGCCCTGAAGCACATCCATCTGGTGGCCAACCTGCTGGCCGCCGCCGAGATGTGCGGCGGGACCCAGTCGGTGATCGACTACACGCTGGACTACCTGAAAACCCGCGTTCAGTTCGGCAAGTTGATCGGGTCGTACCAGGCCCTGAAACACCCCGCCGTCGACGCCTACGTCAGCTACGAACAGACCCGCAGCCACGTCTACAGCGCCGCCCACTGCTTCGGTGAACAGGGGGTCGGCGAGATCGCAACACGGATGGCCAAGGCCCAGGCCGACATCACCCTGTCGTTTGCGGCGGACCGGGCCATCCAGTTCCACGGCGGCTTCGGCTTCACCTGGGACTGCGACGCCCAGCTCTATCGCCGCCGTGCGATCTGGCACGCGTCCCAGTACGGCGATGCGGCCTGGCACAAGGAAAAGCTGGCGGATCTGTTGCTTTAGGCCGCCCGCTTTCGCACCCACATCCTCCTACCCGTAATCCGGAGCCGAACCCTTGGCTGATACGTCTGCGCCCAAGTACGCCACCCGATCTGAAGCCATTGCCGCGTTGACCGCAGCCGGACAGACCTACGAACTGACGCTGATGACGATCCGCGGCCGGCCTCTGCGGGTGTTCTGTAATGCCCCGGCGACCCTGCGCGAGCTCTACGCAGCGGCGGTCAGCGACCAGACCTTCATCGTCTACGAAGACGACCGGCTGACGTTTGCTGAAGCCTGGCACCAAGCCGGGCGCATAGGTCACCTGCTGGTCCACGACTATGGGATCACGCCCGGCGACCGGGTCGCGATTTCCATGCGGAACTATCCGGAGTGGATCCTGGCCTTCATGGCGATCACCTCCATCGGCGGCATTGCGGTGGCCATGAACGCGCTCTGGCAACCCGACGAGATGGCCTATGGCCTGCGCGACAGCGGGGCCAAGGTGCTGTTCGCCGACCAGGAACGCCTCGACCGGCTGGCCCAGGTCTCCGAACCGCTCGACTGCAAGGTAATCTCGGTGCGCGCCACGTCGGCGTCTGTCGCCTCGGTCGACCTTCAGGCCCTGCTGGCGGCGGTGGACGATGTCGAGATGCCCAAGGTCGATCTGACGGCCGACGACGAGACCATGATCTTCTACACCTCCGGCTCAACCGGCCATCCCAAGGGCGTGCCCTCGACGCACCGCAACGTCCTGTCGGCCCTGTTGTCGTGGGAACTGGACCTGCTGGCCGGTGCCGAGCTGGCCGGACTTGTCGCGGAACCGCCGGCGCTGCAGCCTGCGGGCCTGCTGGCCGTACCGCTGTTCCATGTCACGGGGTCAAACGCCATCTTCCTGCAATCCTACCGGGCTCAGCGCAAACTGGTCTGTATGTACAAGTGGGACGCCGAGCGGGCGGCGGAGTTGATCGAGGTCGAACAGATTTCGTCATTCACGGCCCCCGCCGCCATGACCGGCGATCTGGTCCGGGTGGCCAAACAGACCTCGCGCGACCTCAGCACCCTGGTCTCGGTCGGCGGCGGCGGCGCGCCGCGCGCACCCGATCAGGTGATGCAGATCGAGGCGTCCTTCGAAAAGGCCCTGCCGGCCACTGGTTGGGGCATGACCGAGACCAACGCCATCGGCACCGGCATCGGCGGCCTGGACTATCTGGGCCGCCCGGCCAGCTCGGGCCGATGCGCCGCAGTGCTTGACCTCAAAGTCATCGACGAACAGGGCAACACCCTGCCTGCCGGTGAGCGCGGCGAACTTCTGGTGCGCGGCACCTCGGTGTTCTTCGGCTACTGGAACCGCCCGGACATCAACGCCGACCTTTTCGACGACGGCTGGTTCCGCACCGGCGACGTGGCCTATCTGGACGACGAGGGCTTCCTGTTCATCGTCGACCGCATCAAGGACCTGATAATCCGCGGCGGCGAAAACATAGGCTGTGGCACGGTTGAGGCCGCCTTGCTGCTGCACCCGGATGTCCAGGAAGCGGCCGTCTATGCGGTGCCCGACCAGCGCCTTGGCGAGGAAGTCGGCGCGACAGTCTATGGGGCTGCCGGACTGGACCCCGAAGCGCTCCGCATCTTCCTTGCCGGCCACCTGGCCCGCTTCGAAGTGCCCCGCTACATCCTGATCGCGAGCGATCCCCTGCCCCGCACCGCGTCGGGCAAAATCCTGAAGCGGGACCTGCGGGAGGCTGCCGTGGCCGGAATGGCCATGCCGGTGGCATGATCTCCTGAACAAAGGCCGTCGCGGTCGCCGTTCGACAGGTGATGGACTGCGCTGGATTGTCGAGTTAGCCTGTTTCTTTTTTGCACGTAGAACGAGCAGTGACGGCGTCCTTGTATGAATAGGCGTCAGAAACCAGCCATTGCGCGGGACCCGGCGGGAAATAGCACGTGAGGCGAGCCCTTGAACGAGGCTGCATACGCGACATTGGCCTGGCAATTGCATAGAGACGCGACAATGACTCATGTTGTCGGTGAGGGCGCGTGATCACGCCGGACATAAGAGCGGCGGCCGTCCGGAGGGCTCTGTCCCGCGGCGACCTTTTGGGTGCCTACGATGCGGTCGTGCGTCGTGGGGACACTGCCAACCCGGAACTGAACTATCTGGAAGTGCTCACACTGGCCCGTCTCGGCGATACGGCTCGCGGGCTGCGTCTTTATGAGGATTATGGCCTTGCTTCGATCGGGGATGTCGACTCGCTGTCGCTCAAGGCGCGGCTTCTGAAGGATCTGGCGTTCGCCGCTGGTCCTGTGCCGGATCACCAGAAGTTGCTGGATGCCTGCATGCTGTACGTCGCAGCCTATCGGCGAACCCGCTCCAGCTATCCGGCCATCAATGCCGCGACGCTCGCAAAAATCGCCAGCCGGCCGCGCCTCGCCGAGAGCCTTGCCAGGACCGTGGTCCGTGAGTTGGCCCACGATGAGCCCAACGGTTACTTCGCCTTTGCGACGCTGGCCGAGGCTCTGGTGGTGCTGGGCGACATCGATGGTGCCGTTGGTGCCCTGTCGCGCGCCATGGAACAGCCCGACGCCGAGGTAGGCGCCCGCTCAACCACGGTGCTGCAACTCCAGCGCCTGGTCGCGGCGCAGAGCGATGGCAGCGGCATGGAACGTCTTCTGGCGCTGATCCAGCCGCCAAGCGTGGCGATGTTCTGCGGCAACATCTTTGTGGCAAACGCAGAGCTGGAGGCGAACCTGGCTGAGCAGATGCGCCGGCAGATTAAAACGGAACGTGTCGGATTCGCCTATGGGGCGCTGGCCGCAGGCAGCGACATCGTCATCGCCGAAGAGCTGATCGCCGCCGGAGCTGAATTACACATCGTCCTGCCGTTTACCGAGGCGGACTTTCTGGCCCAGTCGGTGGCCCCGGCGGGCGAGGTCTGGGTCGACCGTTATCATGCCTGCAAGGCCGCAGCCGCGACCCTGACCTTTGCCAGCAACATGAGCTTCATGGGCGGGATGGATCAATTCGCCTATGCGTCACGCGTGACGATGGGCATGGCGAAAGTTCGGGCGCGCCAGCTCCACGCCGAGGCTATTCAACTCGTCATCGTGGAAGATCGCGGAAACGGCACACTGAGCGGCTCAGACACTGTAGCCTGGGGTGCGACGGGCGGCCGCTCAGTCGTTGTGACCGCGCCAATCCTGACCCGTCCGGTCATGCCGCCGCCACCGCCAAAATCGACGGTCGAGCGGGGTGCCTTCGGCATCATGTTCACAGACTACCCGGGCTTCTCCAAGCTGGACGAGCGGGTACTGCCCCTGTTCTGGGAAGAAGTGATGGTCCGTGCTGCGCGGACCCTGGACGACTATGGCGACGTCATTCGCCAGGGGAACACCTGGGGTGACGCGATATTCGCGGTATTTCAGGATGCACCGACGGCAGCGGCGGCGGCGCTCGATCTCTGTGAAAAACTCGAACACGTGGACTGCAAGGCTCTGGGTGTCCGCGAAGGCACCGCCATGCGCATCGCGTTGCACTACGGAGCCACCTATTTCGGCCTCGATCCCGTGACCCGGCGGACAAATTACTACGGGAACGAGGTCGCACTGGCAGCGCGTATAGAGCCGGTCACGCCATCCGGCAGCGTCTATGTCACCGAGCCCTTTGCCGCAGTGCTCGAGATGGAGCACGACCATCCGTTTGACTGCAACTACGTCGGGAAGATTGAATTGCCAAAGGGTTACGGCACCTTTCCGCTCTACCGCTTAAGCCGGCATGCGAAAGTCGCCACGGCGACGTCGCCGAAACGGACCCGGACCGGATCGCCGCGGGTT
>JANORH010000534.1:0-1933 GCA_031415215.1 Alphaproteobacteria bacterium
GGAGTTCAGCCATGAGAACCTTCCTTTGCGCCGTCGCAGCCCTGGCGGTGATGGCAGGACCTGCTGCGGCTGAATTTGGCAAGGCGCAACCGCCGTCACCCTCGGGGTTCCAGAAGCCGAAACCCATGACCGGTGGCGCGGCTGGCAACTCGCCCTATGCGGCGCGGCCGATGCCGTCGTACGGCTCGACCTATGGTGCCTCGTCTTCGATATCGAAGCCCAAGACGTATGGCGCACCGTCGGCCGCAGAGCCCTACAAGCCCTACGAACCGTATAAATCCCAACCGGGCACCAGCATCTTCAGCCAGGACAGCAAGAAGAAGCGCTAGTTCAGCTTCGTCAAAGGCCGACAACGGCGCGGTTGATTTCAGGGGCGATTGCGCCTACATGCGCCGCTTCAATCCACACGTAGGCGTGCGGTTGTGACGGGGAGACATCCCGTCCCTGACCGTTCCGGTCCTCCTTCGGGAGGGTTTGCCTGCGGCGGTTCAACCGGAAGAAAGACGAGATACAGACTATGGCTCTGCCCGATTTCTCTATGCGCCAGCTCCTCGAAGCCGGCGCGCACTTTGGCCACCAGACGCACCGGTGGAACCCGAAGATGGACAAGTTCATCTTTGGCTCGCGCTCCAACATCCACATCATCGACCTGTCGCAGTCGATCCCGCTTTTGCACCAGGCACTGGTGAAGGTCCGCGAAGTCGCCGCCGGCGGCGGTCGCGGGCTGTTCGTGGGCACCAAGCGTCAGGCGTCAGATCCGATCGCCACGGCCGCCAAGCGCTGCGCACAGTATTACGTCAATCACCGTTGGTTGGGCGGCACGCTCACCAACTGGCGCACGGTTTCGGGCTCCATCGCGCGTTTGCGTGAACTGGAAGGCCTGCTTGAGGGCGGCGAGACCTCGGGTCGCCAGAAGAAGGAAGTGCTGAAGCTGACGCGCGAGCGCGACAAGCTGGAGCTGAGCCTTGGCGGGATCAAGGACATGGGCGGCATTCCCGACCTGATGTTCGTGATCGACACGAACAAGGAAGCCATTGCGATCCTGGAAGCCCGCAAGCTGAATATCCCGGTCATCGCGATCCTGGACACCAACTGCAATCCGGACGGCATCACCTTCCCGATCCCCGGCAACGACGACGCCGCGCGCGCCATCCAGCTCTATTGCGATCTGCTGGCTGACTCCGTGCTGGACGGCCTTGCCGCCGGCCAGTCCGCTTCGGGCATTGACCTAGGTGCATCAGAGGCTCCCATGGAGCCGACTCTGGCCCGTCAGTTGACGCCGGAGCCGATTGCCGAACCGGAAGTCTCTGCACCGGAGGCCGCCGCGCTGGAAGCCGAAATGACCGGCGCTGCCCCGGCAGCCGCTGAACCTGATACCACCGCCGCGGAGGCCACGACGGCCGAAGATGGCGTCGCCGCGGCGAGTGAAACCTAACCGGCAGAGCGCCCACTGCGCCCCTGCCTGACCTGTCCTGAATTTCGGCGGCTCTTCATTCGAGGGGCCGCCGGTTTGTAACCCTATGAGGAGCTGACCATGGCGGAAATCACCGCTGCGCTGGTCAAAGACCTGCGCGAAAAATCCGGCGTTGGCATGATGGACTGCAAGAAGGCCTTGCAGGAAAACAACGGCGATATCGAAGCCTCCATGGACTGGCTGCGTGCCAAGGGGCTGTCCAAGGCGGCGAAGAAGTCTGACCGCGCTGCGGCGGAGGGTCTGGTGGCCGGTATGCTCGGCAACGACGGCAAGACCGGCGTGCTGGTCGAGCTGAACGCCGAGACTGACTTTGTGTCAAAGAACGACACCTTCCAGGCCGCCGCTCGCGAGTTTGCGACTGTGGCGTTGGGCGTTGCCAGCGACGTGGATACCATCACGGCGGCCAAGACCTCCAAGGGCGAGGTCGTCAGTGACGTGATCACCAACATGATCGCGACC
>JANORH010000535.1:0-3195 GCA_031415215.1 Alphaproteobacteria bacterium
TTTTGATGTAGCAAATCTGACGGGCAGACCACGGTGACGCGCAACCGACCCCCTACACCAACTGAATCTCCACCCGCTTGCCGCAGGCCCTGGCGTAGCGGCGGATGGTCTCGAAGGTCGGGGAATGGCGGGGGTCGCGGAACGAGCTTTCCAGGCGGGACACCGCGCTCTTGGTGGTGCCCATCCGGGTGGCGATTTCGTCCTGGGTGAGGCCGGACTGTTTGCGGGCTTCCAGCAGCGTCCTCAGGGTCGCATATTCGTCAGCGCCCGCCTCCCAAGCCTCCCGGAAACCGGGCCGCTGCATGGCCGCTTCCAGCGCTTTCTTGCTGTCGTAACGGACCGGTTCGAAACCTTCGTCGGTCATGATTGAACCTTCTTCAGGGCCGACGACCCAAAACGTGCGCGGACTCCCAAGCAATCCCCCTTGACCTCCTCACCGTCAACCTCGCGCAAGTGGGGGCGACATTTCCTGAGGACCCCACCCCATGCCCACCTTTGAAACCCTGCTCTATGACGTCACCGACGGCATCTGCACCATCACGCTGAACCGGCCGGAGAAGCTGAACGCCTTCAACACCCAGATGATGCAGGAGATGATGGCGGCCTTCGATGCCACCGACGCCGACGATGCCGTCCGAGCGGTGATCGTCACTGGAGCGGGGCGGGCGTTCTGCGCCGGGGCGGACCTGTCGGCAGGGGCGGAGACCTTCAACTACGACGCCCGCGACGCCCTGCACCGTGAGGCGCGCATGCGTGAGGGCGTGCAGCGCGACGGCGGCGGCTTGCTGACCATGCGGATCTTCGAGAGCCTGAAACCCGTGATCTCGGCGTGTAATGGCCCGGCGGTGGGCGTTGGCGTCACCATGCAGCTGGCCATGGATATCCGGATGGCGTCCGACACCGCCCGCTACGGCTTTGTGTTTGCACGGCGCGGGCTGAACCCCGAGGCGGCGTCCTCGTGGTTCCTGCCGCATCTGGTCGGCGTTCAGACGGCGCTGGAGTGGTGCTATACCGGTCGCATCTTCCCGGCCCAGGAAGCCCTCGACAAGGGGCTGGTGCGCTCGGTGCATGCGCCCGACGACCTGTTGCCCGCCGCCCGCGCCCTGGCCCGCGAGATCGCTGACAATACGGCCCCCGTCTCGGTCGCCATCACTCGCCAGCTGATCTGGCGCATGGCCGGCGCGGCCCATCCGATGCAGGCCCATCAGGCCGACAGCCGGGGCATCCAGGCGCGCGGCAAGTCGGGCGATGCGCGCGAAGGCGTGTCATCCTTCCTTGAAAAGCGCCCGCCCAACTATCCGGACAAGGTCTCGACCGATCTGCCGGACATCTGGTCGCACTGGACCCCCCCGACCTTTAGTTGAGCGGCCCCCGGGCTTACTCGCAAACCTCTGCGGACACTGGAGATACCGACGGTCTCTCGGGTGTCCGCAATACTCTGAGCCCATCTGCTCTGTTTGCCCGTTGTAGAGTCCAGGCGATCCGGATATGGGATGGCTGTAGATATAGTGAATCGGGCGATCAAGCCCGTCAATTTCAACAGCTCAGAACAAGAGAAGACATGGACGATAAGTCAGAAGTCATCGAAATGACCGCAGACATTGTTTCCGCTTACGTCGGCAACAACTCCGTCTCGGCCAACGACCTGCCGGGTCTGATCCAGAGCGTTCACCGCGCGTTGGCCAGCGTTTCGTCGGGCACCGAGACTGTCGAAGTCGCCCCCAAGGAACCGGCCGTGCCGATCCGCCGCTCGATCACACCGGACTTCTTGATCTGCCTGGAAGACGGCCGCAAGTTCAAGTCTCTCAAGCGCCACCTGCGCACCAAGTACAATATCAGCCCCGAGGAATATCGGGCCAAGTGGGGTCTTGCAAAAGACTATCCGATGGTCGCCCCGAACTATGCCAAGGCCCGTTCCGACCTGGCCAAGCAGATGGGCCTGGGTCAGGGCGGTCGTCAGGCGCCGAAGAAGAAGACCCGCTAAAACCTCACGTCGAACTCAACGAACGCCCGCCGGCTACGGCGGGCGTTCTGCATTCTGACGCCGAAATAACGCCACAAACCGACTTTGCGCTTGCCGCCGATTCGCGGGTCAGGCGATATGTGATTCGTCATGAATCCAAGCCGTTATTGAGGACTCCGAAGATGGCGGCGCAGATCGGAGCCCCTGCGGCCGCCATTCGCGCCCATGAGGAACTCTATGCCTACTGGAGCGCGCTGAAGGGCGGTGCTGCCCTGCCCATCCGCCGTCGCCTGGATCCGGTCGGTATCAAGCGGTTGCTGCCGACCATCAGCCTGATCGACGTGGTGCCGGGCGAACCCATGGATTACCGCATACGTCTCGCGGGCACGGGCCTCTACAGCGTCTATGGCTGCGAGATTACCGGGCGTCGGCTGGGTGAGATCTATAATTCTTCTGCAGGCGACTACTGGCGATCTGAACTGGGTCGGGTGGTTTCGGAAGCTCGCCCGGGCGTCGGCATCCACAATCTCGGCTGGCGAGGGGCCGCGCATCTGTCGCTGGTCTGGATCCGGCTGCCATTGTCGCGAGGCGGGTCCGACGTCGACATGATCCTGGGCTACGACGCCGTGGTCGGCATGAGCGCAATGGCCAGCGGTATCCGCGCGGCCTGAGGCAGGGCCGTTCCACCTGGATTCTGGCCGCAGCGTGCTGCCGGTATGCTTCACCGACGATCAGAAAGGCCTGGAACGGCGTATGGCATCCGCCACCGGAGGCGTGCTCCGTGTCGAAGGCGGTGCCTGAAGGTCGAGAAGATATCGTCCGGCGGTGTCCTGGACCTCTCCAGTCGCCTGGAATCCCAGCCGCTGGATCAGCGCGATGGACGTCTGGTTCTCCGGCTCGATGAAGGCCTGAACGCTGGTCGCATGTGACAGCCATCCGAGTGCGGCGCGGCAGGCCTCTGCCATCAGGCCCCGACCCCATGCATCCGGGTGCAGATGATAGGCCAGTTCCGGGGACGGCCCCAGGTGATTGAAGCCCAATGCGCCGATGAAGGTCCCGCCCGGCTCGGTCAACATAGCCCAACGGAAGCCCAGTCCCGCCTCGGCCCGCCGGACAAAGAAGTCGATGATCCGGTCGCTCTCACTCGCGTCAACGGCCGGCAGTGTGATCGAGAGGCCGTCCGCGTCAACCGCTGGACCTGAGTGGCGGCAAACCTCTTCGCATGACCAGAG
>JANORH010000536.1:0-3760 GCA_031415215.1 Alphaproteobacteria bacterium
AATTCCTGCGGCACCACGATGCGCCGCTTCAGGTCCAGTTGTTTCTCGAAGGTCGAGAGAAACATCTTGGCCAACAATCCCCTGCCATCGCAACCGGGCCTGGGCGCGCGTCGACGCGCCGCTTTGGTTAGCGAATGATGACTGGGTTAACATGGGATCAAATGGGTTTCAATGACACTCAATGGTGAAATGAGGCAAAAACAAAGGTCTCGCGCGACATAATGGTTAACGAATAGTGGTTATCCACAGAACATACTTGGAACACGTTAACCAGTGGGGACATCTATAGTGGCCAAGCTGCAAAAACTTTGCCTTGGAGGCAGCTTCGCCCATCGCAAATGAAGGAAGTGTGGATCAGACGGCCTGTAAGCCGGGTTCTGTGCCGCCCCCTTGCGGAGACGCGGCGATCATTCCTCTGGACCGCCCCTCGCGGGACGGTTCTCGCGACCTACCCGGAGCCCTCAGGCCGGCGACGGCCCTACCCCTTTCGGGGCGCGGGATCCCTATTCGGTCTTGCTCCTGGCGGGGCTTGCCATGCGGCCCTTGTTACCAAGGTCCCGGTGCGCTCTTACCGCACCCTTTCACCCTTACCTGCTCCGAAGAACAGGCGGTCTGCTCTCTGTGGCGCTATCCCTGGGGTCACCCCCGGTGGGCGTTACCCACCGCCATGTCGTCGTGGAGCCCGGACTTTCCTCGACCCCCTTGCGGGGACCGCGACCGCCCGGCCGTCTGATCCTTGGCGACCATGGTCGCTGGCGCCGCAGGGGTCAACGGCGCTGGTGCATCAATCCCGCCAACGGATGGTCGCCCAGTGCGGACACGGCGCCTTCCAGATCGATCTCCGACTTGTTCTGGCCAAGCTTGAACGTACCTTCCAGGCGCTCGACGGTCATGCGCACGCCGATGATCGCGCGGCGCATTCGCTCGAAGACACCTGGCGTCATCTTCGCCCGCGTCCAGGGCGGCTTCGGTACCAGACGCGCCTCTTCCTGCGCCGACAGGGCATCCAGTTGCGCGATCAGGTCTGCGTCACCCAGAACCGCCACCGGGCCCTCGATCTCGACGGAGACGTAGTTCCAGGTCGGCACCTGATCGGCGCTCCTGTACCAATCGGGGCTGATGTAGGCGTCAGGTCCCAGCTGCAGCAGCACGCCGCGAAACCCGGCGGTCAATGGGCCAACCAGGGCGTTGTTGCGCGCGAGATGAAAGTCCAGCGCCAGACCTTCGGGAAGCTGTCGAACGACCACCGGCGCATGGGCGACCAGCGGCCGTCCCTCGGGTGCCGCCGTCAGGGTCATGAAGGGATGCGCCTCGATCCAGGCCAGCAAGCGCGCCGCGTCCGTTTCCCTGAAAACCGGCGCCGGATGCATCATGTCGAAATCCTGAGGAGGGCGATCAGGCGCGCGCGGGTCTCCCCGTCCACAATCCCGTCCACCTGTTCTGGTCGCCAATGCCGCTGGAAAGCGCGCACCGCAACCGTGGTGGCCGCATCAAACCGGCCCGACGGCGGCAGGTCAAAGCCCAGTCTGGTCAAACCGGCCTGCAACGCAAACACGGCGGCCCCCTCTTCACCCTCGCTGATCGGTGCGCCAGGTGCCGGTGGCCATTCCGCCCATAGACCGTGTCCAGCCTCGGCCAGCCGTTTCCAGGGGAAAAGTTCGCCGGGGTCATCCTTGCGGTCGGGCGCGATGTCGGAGTGGCCGATGATGTCGCGGTCCTCAATATCCCAGCGGGTGCGGATATCCGTCAGCAGCGCGATGACGCTCGCGATCTGGGCCTCGGGAAACGGGCGATATCCCCACTCGTGGCCGGGATTGACGATCTCGATGCCAATGGACTCGCCGTTGACGTTGCGCCGCCCGCGCCAGAAGGAGACACCAGCATGCCAGGCCCGGCGCTCCTCGGCCACCAGCCGGAATACGCGGCCGTCTTCCTCTACCAGATAGTGCGACGAGACCTTCGCCTCCGGATCACGCAGCCGATCCAGTGCCTCCTGGCCTGTCTGCATGCCGGTGTAATGCAGCACCAGCAGGCTGGGCGGGGCGGTGCGCGTGTCGAAGTTCGGCGACGGGGCCTCGATGATGTTCATTTCAACCGGCTCCGGACCGCCATCAGCATCGCCATGATCTGATTACGCCGCAATGCAATGACAAGCACGCCGCTCATCGCCAGCGCACCGCCGATCGCCATGCGCGGGCCAAAGGGGTCGCCCAGCAGGACAACTCCCATGGCAATGGTAATCAGGGGCGTCATCAGGGTCAGGGCCGAGATCAGGTTGGCCTCGTACTTCTGCAACAGCATCACATAGCTGGTGTGGGCGAACAGCGAGACGATCAGGGCCGAAAACAACAATGCCGCCAGGAACGGCCAGCCGGCACCAATGGCGATGTCAATCTGCCCGGGTTCCAGCCAGGCCGACAGCGCCGCCAGCGGCCACACCGACGAGAACCCGACCCAGGCCTGGAAGGTCAGCGGGCGCATGCCCTCGATCTGTTTGGTCATCACCGCGCCCAGTGAGGACATGAACGTGGCAGCGGCCACCAGCAACAGACCGGTCGAGATCTCAAGACCTTTGGGATCGAAGATAACGATGACGACACCTGCAAACGTCAGGGCGATCCCGAACCCCCGCCACAGGCCGATCCGCTCGTGCAGCATCAGCACCGATAGCAATACCGTCATCGGTAACCCAAGCTGGAACACCACCGATACCGCCGATGGCGTCGACATCTTCAGGCCCACAAACATCAGCGCAAAATTGCCCCCACCCATCAGCAGCGCCGTCACCACCAGCCGCCAGATCGGGCGCGGCGCAGGGCGCAGGAACGGGATCAGCACAACGCTCAGGATGGCGAACCGCGCCGCCGCATAGAACAGCGGCGGTACCTCAAGCCCGCTCACCACATACTTCGACAGTATGTTGTTGAAGGCCCAGACCAGGCACATCATCACCAGAAGCGCGAAGTCTCGGAGGGCCATGTGCGGGGGTTACGTTGCGCCGGGGGGCGGGGCAACCGTTGGCTTTGGCCTAACCTCCCTCGCGGAGCGGTGGGAGGGGGACCGCGCCCCAAAGAGGGCGTGGTGGAGGGGGCGAGCCTCAGGCTCAGTTGGTGGTCAAGGGACGTCACGCTATAGCTGTGGCTTGCCCCCTCCACCCCCCGCTCTTCGGCGGGCGGTCCCCCTCCCGCCATCGCAAGCGATGGGGGAGGTAAGTCAGCCTTTACGCCGCCTTGCCCAGGCTCAGCAGCTCGTAGCGCGCCAAATGGTGGTCTACCGAGCCGAACGCGCTCTCGATGATGGTGGCACGCTTGAAGTAGTGGCCGATGGCCATTTCGTCGGTCATGCCCATGCCGCCGTGAAGTTGGATGGCGTTCTGGCCCACGAAGCGGCACGCCTTGCCGATCTGTACCTTGGCGGCGGAGGCGGCCTTGGCGCGCTCGGCGTCGTCGCTGACCTTGATGTTGGCCATGTAGGTCATCGAGATCGCCTGTTCGACGTTGATGAACATGTCGACCATGCGGTGCTGCAGGACTTGAAAAGACGAAATTGGAGCGCCGAACTGCTTGCGCTGTTTGGTGTATTCCAGGGTGCCGGTGTGCAGGCGGCTGAGCACGCCGCAGGCCTCGGCGCAGACAGCGGCGATGGCCTCGTCGACGACCTTTTCCACCAGCGGCAGGCCGTTGTCGGCGGTCCCGATCAGGGCGTCGGCACCGACCGAAACGTTCTCGAAATAGACTTCCGAGGCGCGGTTGCCGTCCAC
>JANORH010000537.1:0-1736 GCA_031415215.1 Alphaproteobacteria bacterium
AGCGACGTGCCCGCTGTGCTGGATCAGATCTATCTGGCCGGGGCCGCCATGCTGGCCTTGCTGGCGGTTCAGGTGCTGAGCACCCTTTTCGTGGACTATCAGGGCCACATGATGGGCTCGAAGATGGAACGCGCCATGCGCACCGAACTGTTCGAGCACTATCAGAAACTATCGTTCAGCTTTTACGACCGCCAGCGCGTCGGCCAGTTGATGAGCCGCATCACCAACGACCTCTTCGACATCGGCGAGCTTTGCCATCACGGCCCCGAGGACATCGAGATCTCGGTCCTGAAGTTCGTGGGCGCGGTGGTTTTGCTGTCGTTCCTGGACCTGCCGCTGACGTTGATCATCCTCAGCATCTTCCCGGTGGCCATCGTCTACGCGGTCTATTTCAATGCGCGGATGAGAACGGCGCTTCAGCTGGGGAAACAACAGATCGCGGCGATCAACGAGCAGGTGGAGGATTCGCTGTCCGGCATACGGGTGGTGAAGTCTTTTGTGGGTGAGGAGATCGAGGCCCGGCGTTTTGAGCAGGAGAACGCGCGGTTTCTGGACATCCGGCGGTTTGGGTACAAGAGCGAGGCCTGGTTCTCGGTGGGCATGTCCACCTTCGCCCAGCTGATTACCGTGGGCGTGATCGTGGCGGGTGCGATCCGGGTGGTGCACGCGGAGTTGGGGGTCGGTGACCTGCTGACCTTCCTGTTGTGCGTGGCGATCCTGGTCGATCCGATCAACCGGACGGTGAACTTCGTGCGGCTCTGGCAGATGGGCTACACCGGCTTCAACCGGTTCATGGACATTCTGGAGACCGAGCCGGACATCCAGGATCGGCCGGGTGTCCGGGCTCTGGATAAAGTCAGGGGCACGATCTCGTTTCGCGATGTGAGCTTCCGGTATCGCGACGGCGATCCGCTGGTGCTCAATCGCACCTCGCTGGAGGTGCGGGCCGGAGAGTTCGTGGCGCTGGTCGGCGCGTCGGGGATCGGCAAGTCGACGCTGTGCTCGCTGATCCCGCGCTTCTATGAGGTGACGGAGGGCGCGATCCTGATCGACGGCGTGGACATCCGCGATGTCGGCCTGAGCTCGCTTCGACGCAACATCGGGGTGGTGCAGCAGGACGTCTATCTGTTCGCCGGGAGCGTCGCCGAGAACCTGCGCTATGGGCGGCCTGAGGCGACACTGGCCGAGATCGAACAGGCGGCGCGGCGCGCCAATGCCCATGATTTCATCATGGCCCTGCCGAACGGCTACGACACCGATGTGGGCCAGCGCGGCGTGCGGCTGTCAGGCGGCCAGAAACAGCGGCTGACGATTGCGCGCGCCTTCCTGAAGGACCCGCCAATCCTGATCTTCGACGAGGCCACCAGCGCGCTGGACAACGAAAGCGAGCGCGCGGTCCAGCGGGCGTTACTGGAACTGGCAAAGGCGCGGACCACCCTGGTGATCGCCCATCGCCTGTCTACGGTGCGTCATGCCGACCGGATCCTGGTGCTGACCGATCAGGGTATTGCTGAGCAAGGCCGCCACGACGACCTGATCGCGGCGGGCGGGGTATATGCCGGACTCTACAGCGTGCAGGCGAGCCTTTAGTGGTCAAAATCTGACACTTGAGTCCCGGCGCTCCGGTGGCGTGGCTGTTGATCGAACGTCCGGTTCTGAGCCGGAAGTCAACGGTGAGAAACGACCCTGAGCGGACTTCCGCAATCCCTCCGCCAGCGACGCTTGATTGACATCGA
>JANORH010000538.1:0-8977 GCA_031415215.1 Alphaproteobacteria bacterium
GCAAGGGTGGCCTGGGAGGCGCTGCCCTCACCACGTAAGGGTGTCCATGATGGCGACCGCGAGACCCTGCGCTGGATGCTCGACGGTTTTGCTCAGGCGGATGGCGACGTGGATGCCCGGATTGCGCTCCTGACCGGTGACCTGACCCAGCCCGGAACCTATGTGCGGATCGCCGACATCTGTCTTGGTGCCGGGCAGGACGCCGAGGCGTTGCGCTGGCTGGAGGAGGCGCTCTGGTGTTTCGAAGGCCTGCCGAATCTTGATCTGGAGCAGAAGGCTGCCGGTTTGATGATGAAGGCAGGCCGGACCGACGAGGCGATCAAGCTGTTGTGGAAGGCCTTCGAACGCACGCCGACCCTGAGGCTCTACCGGGATTTGAAGGTCGGGGTGTCAAGCGATGCTGTGGTCGGGCGGGTGCTGGAGATTCTGCGGGCGGCAGCTGGAACACCCCGGCGAGGTTACTGGAATGAGCGGGCCGTTCTGCTTCTGGACGTGCTGGTCGAGGAGGGACGTCTGGACGAGGCCTGGACCTGCGTCGTGACACACGGGATCGATGGCGAACGTCTGCGTCAGCTGGCCGAGGTGTGTGCGACCAGTCACCCGGTCGAGGCCGTTGCGGCCTATGAGCGGCTCGCTGAAACCCTGATCCAGACCTGCGGCGCGCCGGCCTATGATCAGGCGGTCAAATATATCCGGAGGCGTGGGGAGATCGCCGGAGACGCTCTTGGACAGGCGCGGTACTTGGTTGATCTGCGTTTGCGCCACAAGGCCAAACGCACCTTCATCCCCCGGCTGGCGGCGCTGTAGGATCCATTTCGAGCGGGCCGAGCAACAGAGACTCTACATCTGCAGGCGCAGTGTGCCCGCGCCGGACCTGCGGCCACAGAACAAACGGCGGGTTGCGGATCATGTCGGGCTTCAGGGTCACCTGATGCAGATCATCGCGCAGGTGCGGCGTGACACCGCATGTGTGGGCCTCGCAGCTCGCACGCGGGTGGCACTCCCGGTGAGGGCAGGTACGCCCCAGATAGCGATCATCCTCGCCGCACAGGAAGATGTCAGCGCCGAGATTGATATGATTGCAGCTGCCCTTGAGCCGTCGCCCCGCCAGCGCGAGAGTCGGCAGATCGACATCTGTTGAAACGGTGACCAGCATGTCGATGTCCTTGGGGTCGGCTTGGGCGTGGTCATTGAGCCGACCAGCGCGATCCGGCGAACGCCGTGACAGGCGCTGGCGGCGCGCACAAAGCTTAGGCCGTGGGCCAGCAAAATGGGTCGCGGCTCGGCGACACTTGGCTGTAGGCCTCGATCAATCCAGTGCCGACGTTCCCATCGGGCCATGGTGTGCAATCTCCTATGCCGGACGCCTGGCCCGCATGGCCTGGGCGATGGTGCCGTCGTCGAGCCAGTCGAGCTCACCGCCCACCGGCACGCCGCGCGCCAGCATGGTGACCGAGACGCCGGCGCCGGCCAGGCGCTCGGCGAGGTAGTGAGCCGTCGTCTGGCCGTCGACGGTGGCGGGGAGGGCCAGGATGACCTCGCTGATGGCACCGGCGGAGGCGCGGTCGACCAGCGAGCTGACCCGCAACGTGTCGGGGCCCACGCCGTCCAGTGCGGACAACAGGCCGCCCAGCACGTGGTAGCGGCCGCGGAAGGCGCTGGCCCGCTCCATGGCCCAGAGTGCGCCGACCTCCTCGACCACGCAGATCAGCGCGACGTCGCGGTGGCCATCTGCACAGATCGCACAAGGGTCCTGGGTGTCGAGTGAGCCGCACGCCTGGCAAGTCTGCACGCGCCGCGCGGCCTCGCTCAGGGCGTCGGCCAAGGGGTTGAGCAGTTGCTCGCGGCGTTTCAGCAGGGCCAGCGCCGCACGCCTGGCCGAACGTGGACCCAGGCCCGGCAGCTTGGCCAGCAGGCTGATCAGCCGCTCGATCTCGGGGCCTGCGGAGGCGGCCATCTCAGAACTTCGGCATTCCGGGAATATTCATGCCGGCCAGCGGGCCCGCCGCCTCGCGCATCAGCTCGCCCTGGGCAGCGTCCAGTTTACGCTTGGCGTCGGCGTGGGCGGCGATCATCAGATCGGCCACCACCTCGCCCTCGCCGGGCGCCATCAGGCCAGGGTCCAGCTCGACGCGGGCCAGTTCGCCGGAGCCGCGCAGCACCAGCTTGACCATACCGCCGCCGGACGTGCCCTCGACCTCAATGGCGGCGATCCGTTCCTGCGCGTCGGCCATCCGTTGCTGCATGGCCTGGGCCTGTTTCATCAGGGCGTTGATGTCCATCAGGCGTTACTCCTCGTCATCTTCATCTTTCGGTGTCGGCTCGACTTCACCAACGGGGTCGGGTTGAGCAAGGTTGCGAATGCCGACGATTTCGGCGCCCGGGAAGGCCGCCATAACGGACCGGACGAAGGGGTCCTGCTCTATCTCGGCCTTGACCTCGCGCTGTTCGCGCCGCTGTTTTTCCCAGGCGCTCTCGGCACCGCCGCCACCCTGAGCCGCGATCAGCCAGCGCTCGCCGGTCCACTCCTTGAGCCGCGCTACCAGCCGCTGGGCCAGGTTGATCGGTGCGCCGGGGGCGGGCTCGTACTCGATGGCCCCCTGCCGGAAGCTGATCGGGCGGATGAAGCGTTCCACGTCCATCTTCAGCGTCACGTCGCGGCGCTGGTCGATCAGGGCCAGCAGGTCCTCGAAGCTGTTCAGCACCGCTGTCGGCTCGGGCGAGGGCTGGGCTGCCGGCATCGGCTGACGGGCCACGGCGTTGGTCGCAGATCTGGCTACGGTCCCGCCGCCGGACATCACACCGCCGCCCGATGGTCCACTGGTCGGGCCACCGGCAAGGCCATCGCCGTCCTGCAACCGTTTCAGAGCTTCCTCGGGTCCCGGCAGGTCTGCGGCATAGGCCAGCCGGATCAGCGCCATGTCCACCGCCGCCGCCGCATCGGGCGCCCGGCGCACCTCGTCGTAGGCCTTCAAGGTCAGCTGCCAGATGCGCGACAGGGTGCCCGCTGACACCGCCGCCCCCACCGCCGCCAACCGCTGGGCCTGTTCCTTGGGCAGAACAAGAGCCTGCGGCCCGATGGCCTTGGCCACCGAGGCACCGTGGGTGTGGTCCAGCAGGTCCATCACCACCTGATCGGGATTGGCACCATAGCCATAGAGCGCCCGGAAGGTCTCGATGGCCGCCCCGGCCTCGCCGCGCAGGACCTGTTCAAACAGGGATATTGTCTGGGCCCTGTCGGCCAGCCCCAGCATGTCGCGGATCGAGGCGGCGGTGACGGTGACGCCTGGATCGGCCTGGACGATGGCCTGGTCCAGCATCGACTGGCCGTCCCTGACCGAGCCCTCGGCGGCGCGGGCGATCAACATCAGACCCTCTGCCTCGACGCGGGCGCCCTCGGCCTCACAGATCATTTCCAGGTTCTTGACCAGAACGTCGGGTTCAACGCGCCGCAAGTCGAACCGCTGGGTGCGCGACAGGATGGTCACCGGCACCTTGCGAATTTCGGTGGTGGCGAAGATGAACTTGGCGTGCGGCGGCGGCTCCTCCAGCGTCTTCAGGAGCGCGTTGAACGCGCCCGTCGACAGCATGTGCACCTCGTCGATGATGTAGACCTTGTAGCGGGCCTCGACCGGGGCATAGCGCACGCCCTCCAGCAGTTCGCGGATGTCGCCCACACCCGTGCGGCTGGCGGCGTCAAGCTCCAGCACGTCCATGTGCCGCCCCTCGATGATGGAGCGGCAGTGGATGCCCTCCTCGTGGAAATCCAGAGTTGGCGTGTCCACGCTTGCGGTCTTGAAGTTCAGCGCCCGGGCCAGCAGCCGTGCAGTGGTGGTCTTGCCGACGCCGCGCACGCCGGTGAGCATGAAAGCATGCGCGATCCGGCCCGATGAGAACGCGTTGCGCAGGGTGCGTACCATCGCCTCCTGGCCATAGAGGTCGTCGAAGGTCTGGGGCCGGTATTTTCGTGCGATGACGGTGTAGACGGCGCTGTCCATTGTGGGCGCGGGCGGCGCAGCGACAGGTGCGTCGCCGAACATGTCGCCCGTGTCGGGGTCACGCTCGGGCGGATCAAGGTCGTCGGGGGGAAAGTCTTCGTCGCCCATGACTGCCATCTAGCGGGACGGCCACGTCCCGGCAAAGCGCAAAGCCTGAATCAGCTGTGGAAGGTGGGTGGAGACCGAACGACGACCCGGAGCGAAACTCGTTGTGGCTGCTGCCTTCCGGCCCTGACCAGGTTGGCGAGGCGTCCGCCCGCCGCCGATCTCCACTGCGGCATATGGCGGATCGGGGGGGCGGGGGCAAGTGGGGGGTCTGTCTAAGCCTACCCCGCTGCAATCCGCGCCACGTCGCGCTTTGACCAACGCCCGGCCAGGAAAAACGCCGGGATGGCCAGGGCCGAGGCCGACGTAAACACCAGGAGCGAGGCTGTGTAGGGCTGGGCGATGCCGGCGGTACGGAACATATCCACCGCCACGCCCCCGAGCGTGATCCCGATCCCCAGGCCGATGACGTTCAGGCACAGGATGTAGAAGGCCGTGACCGTGGCGCGCGCGCCCGGCGGCGACAGTTCCTGAACCGTCGAGAACGTCGGGCCATAGAAGGCGGCCAGCTGAAACACACCCAACCCCATGCCGACATAGAACAGGGGCGTGCCCGCCGGCACGAACCGGTAGAGCAGCGACATCGGCACCAGCACCAGCATCAGCCAGAACAACAGCATCGGGCGGCCGGATTTCATGTGGCGCTGCCACCAGTCGCCGATGAAGCCGCCGAACAGGTTACCCGCGATCCCCATGGCCACGGTCACGAACCCTGCCACCTGGGCGATGTGCGCCCGCTCATAGCCACGCTCGCTGACGAACCAGAGCTGGTCGAACTGGGCGGCCCCGACCCCGAAGTGTAATGCCACGCCGCCGCACATGGTGGCGACCAGTGCAGGGGATTGCTTCAGCGTCGCACGCAGGGCCTTGAGCTGAACGGCAAACCCCGGCCCCTTGGGCAGGTGCGCCGCACGCTTGGGGCGCGGCTCGCGGACGAACAACATGGTGGCGGCCATCACCATCCCGATGGCCCCCAGGATGTAGAAGCAGTTCCGCCAGCCGATCGCCGGGCCCAGATAGCCCGCGACCAGCAGGCTGGCACCGGCCCCGATCGGAACGCCCATATAATAGAACCCGGCGGCCAGACCCATCCGCGCGCTGGGGAACCGGTCGGCCAGCAGCGACATGGCGGTCGGCGTCAACGCCGACTCACCCACTCCGATCAGCGCGCGCGGGATCGCCAGCGAGATGAACCCACGCGCGGCACCCGACACGGCCGTCAGCAGGCTCCAGATCGCGATAGCGCCGGCGATCAGTCGGGGCCGGTTGGTGAGGTCTGCCAGCATGCCCATGAACAGGCCCGCCACCGCGTAGAACACCAGGAACACCAGCCCGGTCAGCAAGCCGAACTGGGTGTCGGTCAGGCCAAGTTCCGGTTTCAGGAAGTTGGCGAAACTGGCCAGAAGGTTGCGGTCGACGAAATTCAACGCATTGATGACCGTCAGCAACAGCAGCAGGCCATAGGGCGATTTGTCGGTGATCTTGTCTGGCGTCACGTGCCTTGTCTCCCCCGCACGCCCGTCCGAGACACTGATGGTCTGGTGAAAGGCGCTTCCCTAACCCCACTGAAGCAGAAGTTTCGCACCGGGGCACGCGGCAATCACGTGAACGACGCGGCGCGACGCCGGGACTTGCGCCCGCCGCATGATCTGACCCAAGGTCAGCTCGGCTAAAACAACAAAGGGGGAGGACTGGCGATGATGCGTTCAGGCGTAGTGGCAACTCTGGCGTTGGGGGCGGCCCTGTTGGCAGCACCCGCGGCGCTCGCCCAGATGGCCGTAGCCCCCGAGGTGGCGCTGAGGTTCCTGGACGCCGACAAGGACGGGAAGGTCTCGCTCAACGACTATCTGACGTTTCAGGTTACCAAGATGACGGCCGCCGATCTGGATCAGAACGGGGAGCTGACCTACAAGGAATTCAAGTCCGCCCTGGAAGGGCGAGCACAGACGAACGCCGAACAAAGCTTCAACGCCTTCAATCGCGAGGGCCGTCAGCGTTCGATGAATCAGCGCGAATTCCTCGGCTACCACGCTTACGTGTTCAACACCTTCCTCGACACCACCAAGGACGGCGTGCTGTCGCTGGAGGAGTTCAACAAGATGATGGCGGGACGCAAATAGCCGGCCCGTCGCGGGGCACCTGAGCGTTGGCATGGGATGACGCGCGGCATTGCGCACGCTAACAACCGCCCATGGCTCTTTCCTTTTTTCAGAACACCTTCGCCGGCAACCCGCTCAACCGCGCCAGCGAATGGCGCGGTGACGCCGAATGGATCGCAAAACAACTGGGCTCCAGCGAAAGCCTTGGCGTGGCCCTGTGGAACGGCAAACCGCTCGTCGAGAAGACCAAGGCCGGTGGTTTCCAGATCGCCTACCTGCCGGCCAAACTGGTTGACGACCTGTCGGGGGGGCGGGAACGCCTGCTGTTCATGGGCCTGTGGAACGAGACCGCGGTCTTCGCCGTCGACATGGAAGGGACAGCCGATCCTGCGCAGGGACCCGTTCAGGGGCTGGGAGAGTTCAAGGACCTGCGACAGGTGGCCATGCAGCTCCCGGCCACCGAAGCGGCGATCTGTGGCACCGCCAAGCAGATGTTCGAGTGGCGCCGCCGCCATGGCTATTGCGCGTCGTGTGGCCAGCCCAGCGAGGCGGTGGACGGCGGCTGGAAGCGCAAGTGCCCGTCGTGTCTGGTCGAGCACTTCCCGCGCACTGATCCGGTGGTGATCATGCTGGCCTATCACGGCGATCGTTGCATGCTGGGGCGGCAGGAAATCTGGCCGGCGGGGATGTTTTCGGCCCTGGCGGGGTTCCTGGAGCCGGGTGAATCCATCGAGGAAGCCTGCGCCCGTGAACTCAATGAGGAGGCCGGTCTGCGCACGCGCCAGGTGCGATATCACTCGACGCAGCCCTGGCCTTATCCGTCATCCCTGATGATCGGCCTGATCGCCGAGGTGGAGGACGACGAGGGCACGCCGGATCAGACGGAGCTCTCCGAGGTCAGGTGGTTCACCCGCGCCGAGGCGAAGCTGCTGATCGCGGGCCAGATCGAGGCGACGTTTGCGCCGGGGCCACTGGCCATCGCCCATCAGCTGATCAAGGCGTGGGCGGAGGAAGAGTAGGTCTGGCCCTCCCTTCATGGGTAGGGAAAAGCTCAGATCTGCGACCGGAACGGATCCGCCGGATAGGTCCCCAGGATCTCAAAACGGTCGGTGAAAAACGCCAGTTCCTCGAAGGCGAGGGTCAAAGCACTGTCTTCGGGCCGACCGTCCACCTCGGCGTAGAAGAAGGTCGCCGTGAACGCGCCGTCTTCCATGTAGCTTTCCAGTTTGGTCATGTTGACGCCGTTGGTGGCAAAGCCGCCCATGGCCTTGTAGAGCGCCGCCGGCAGGTTGCGGACCCGGAATACGAAGCTGGTCACGCAATGGGTCCCGGCTGGCGGAGGCGCGGGCTCCGGGTCTGCGGTCATGATCAGAAAACGCGGGGTGTTGTTGTGTGTGTCCTCGATGTCGCGGGCCAGGATATCGAGGCCGTAGATCTGGGCGGCCAGCGCAGGCGCAATGGCGGCGCGGTGCGGATCGGGGCGGTCGACCAGCATGCGCGCGGCACCGGCGGTGTCACCCACGGTTTCGGCCTTCAGGCCGAGGCGCCGCACGGTCTTGCGGCACTGATGGATCGCGATGGCCATGCTCTGGACCATCTTCAGGTCCTCCAGCTTCACGCCGGGGTTGGCCATCAGCTGGAAGTGGATGGGCTTGAACCGCTCACCGATGATTTTGAGTCCCGACGACGGCAGCAGGTGGTGCACGTCGGCGACCCGCCCGGCGATGGAATTCTCCACCGGGATCATACCCAGCTGGCAATCGTCCCCCTTGATGGCCTCGAACGCCTCCTCGAACGTCGGATGTGGGACAGGTTCCATGTCGGGAAAGGCCGCTGTGCAGGCCTCATGGCTGTTGGCACCCAGCTCACCCTGAAAGGCGATTCGACCCTTGGTCATGGAAGGCTCCTGGCGTAGGCGCGGGCTTGATCGAGATCAGCAGGGTTGTCGACAGAGATCGGTGCGTCTTGCGACACGGCGGCCCAGATGGATAGGCCCAGTTCCATGGCGCGCAACTGTTCCAGCTTCTCGCGGCGTTCCAGAGGCGAGGGTGACGCAGCGGTGAACCGCTCCAGCGCTGCGCGGCGATAGCCATAGATGCCGACATGACGCCAGACCGGTCCGTCGCCATAGAGGGTCGAACGGGTGAAATAGAGGGCACGGCCTGACAACCGATCCGGCTGCATGGCCAGCACGGCCTTGACCACGTCAGGATTGGTATGATCTGCGGGCGAGCCCTCAGCGGCCACGACGGTGGCGATGTCGCAATGCGGTTGATCGACCAACAGGCGCAGACAGGCAGCCAGCACGTCGGGCGCGACGAATGGCATATCGCCCTGCAGGTTGATCACCACGTCATGCGCGCGGTCAGGATCCACCCGGGCCAGCGCCGCCAGGATGCGGTCGGAACCGGACGGCAGGTCGGGGTCGGTCAAAACAGCGCGTCCGCCGGCAGCCTCGACCGCCGCGACGATCTCCGGATCGCCGGCTGCAACCACCACCGGGCCAGATCCCGCCGCCTGTGCCTGACGCAGCACCCGCACGATCATTGGCAGACCCTCGATATCCGCCAGCGGCTTGCCGGGCAGGCGGGTCGCGGCCATTCGCGCGGGGATGATGATGATCGGGTTCATAGGCTGGGGATGAGACGCGGCTAGGCTGTTGCGCCAGCGCCGGTAGCGTGTAAGAGAGCCGCACGCAATAAGGGCCGGGATTCCCGTGTGTTCGTGGCCCCCGACCCATGGCCAGTGAGAGGCGTGACGAGCGGATAATGAGCG
>JANORH010000539.1:0-11038 GCA_031415215.1 Alphaproteobacteria bacterium
GGAATTCGAGCATGCTCGCGCGCATCTTCAGTCCGGCCAGAACCGCCATGCAATCCGGCCGCGCCAAGACGGCCGGCTGGGTGCTGGAATTCGAACCCAGCGATGCACGGCGTTCGGATCCTCTAATGGGCTGGACCCAGACCGGGGACACGTCATCCAGCCAGATCAAGCTCAGTTTCGATAGCAAGGACGAGGCGGTGCGCTATGCAGAGCGGCACGGCATCGCGTTCCAGCTGTTCGACCCGAAGCCGGCCAAGCGTATCCTCAAGGCCTATGCCGACAACTTCGCTTTCGGGCGAAGAACACCCTGGACCCACTAAGGTCCGCGCCCTTAGCTCAACCGGATAGAGCACCCGCCTTCTAAGCGGGCGGTTGCAGGTTCGAGTCCTGCAGGGCGCGCCATCTGTTACAGTACCCTATGGCCTGGACCCGCACTTACGAAGAGCCCGAACCCCAGAGGATCAACAAATGGTTGGCCCAGAGCGGGGTGTGCTCGCGCCGCGAGGCGGAGGCGCTGATCAGCGAGGGGCTGGTCTACATCGACGGCGAAAAGGTTGAGGACGCGGGGCGCAAGATCCTGACCGGTCAGACCTTGACGCTGACGGACAAGGCCGAAGGGCGGCTGGAAGGCTTCACGGCGGTGCTGAACAAGCCGGTCGGGTTCGTCTCCGGGCAGCCGGAGCCGGGCTACACGCCAGCGGTCAGGTTGCTGACGCGGGAGGCGTTGGTCGGTGACGCTCCCTTTGTCCCGGATTCGCGCATGAGCCTGCCGCCGTTGGGTCGGCTGGATCTGGACAGCCACGGGCTGTTGATCCTGTCCAATGACGGTGTGTTGGCCAAGGCGGTGATCGGTCCGCACTCCGAGCTGGACAAGGAATATGTGGTCCGGGTCGCCGGTCGGATTGATCCGCCGAAAATCGAATTGCTACGCCATGGGCTGGAACTGGACGGACGTGAGCTGAAGCCGGCCCAGGTAACGGCGAACGGCCAGATCCTGCGCTTTGTCCTGACCGAGGGTCGCAATCGCCAGATCCGCCGCATGTGCGAGCTGCTGGATCTGCGCGTTATGGATTTGCGGCGCGTGCGGATCGGCCCGCTGACGCTTGCTGATCTGCCGGAGGGTCGCTGGCGGGTGCTGACGCCTCCGGAGCGAGAGGCCATGATCGCCGCGTCGCAGGGTCGTTAACCTCCCGGTGTCCGATCAGCCGATAGCGGGATGGTCCAGTCCGCCCGCGCCGGCATCTCCTGCAGTATCCAGCGCGTCAGTCGCTCGTAGTGGGCAATGAACCGATTGATGGCCGGGTCATCCATCCCGCCACCGGTTCGATCCCGGAGTTTGTGCTCCTGCTCTGTGCGCCAGGCACGGACCACCTCGAAGCCCGGAGCCGCCAACAGGACGAGCGCATCGAGGCGAGAAAACAGAGCTTGATAGGGTTCCTCCAGCTGTCGATTGACGTAGTGGCGCCAAGTGCCGTCGGCATCGTCCACCCGCTCGACTTCGTTCACGGGCAGTCCCAGTTCGGCGGCTGGCTGGGGAAGGGCACCGACGCACCAGCCCTCGAAGATCACCACATCGACCGGTCCATCTATCGAACGCCAGTCGGCTTTCGGCAGCCGCTCATCCGTCGCCTTGTCAAAGCGCGGCAGGGGCGTGGCCCCCCGTTTGGCGAGGTGGTCAAGGATCACGCAGGCCAGGGCGACATCGTGGGTTCCGGGCGGGCCGCGAACCGCCATTAACGGGTGGATCTTGTTCGCCAGCCAGCCGCGCGCCTCGCGGCTGAGGTAAAAATCGTCGAGCGACAGTGTTATGGCCTTCTGGCCCTCGGTGTTCAGGATAGCCGTGGTCGCGGCGGCAATCGTCGACTTGCCCGAGCCCTGGGCGCCGCAGAGACCCAGATAGACGGTGCGACCCTGCTGCTCGCGTAGAAGACGTGCCCGCGCGGCCAGGGGTTTGCACACCCGATCAATGGTCAGGCTAAAGCTGTCGGGAAGCCGTTCCCGATCCAGGAACGTCGCGATCTCGGCCTCGTTCACCTGGCCAGACCGGCGTAGGCGTCAAGACCGGACCGCAGATCGGCGATCAGGTCCTGTGGATCTTCGAGACCGATGTGCAGGCGGATCAGAGGTCCGCCATAGTCCCGCTCAAAATTCCGGACCTTGAGCTGTGGCGCGCAGGAGATCGCCAGGCTCTCGAAGCCGCCCCATGAGAAGCCCAGGCCAAACAGCCGCAAGGCGTCCAGGAAGGCGTCGACGGCGGCACTGGATGCGGGTTTCAGGGCAAAGCTGAACAGTCCGCATGTGCCGCTGAAATCCCGGAGCCAGAGGTCGTGGCCGGGACAGCCGGGCAGGGCAGGGTGGTAAATGGCGACGACTTCGGGCTGGGCCTGAAGCCAGTGCGCGATCTGCAGTCCGCTCTGGCCATGCCGCGCCATCCGCAACGGCAAGGTGCGCAGGCCGCGCAACATGGCGTAGGCGTCCTCGCCCGAAACGGCCCAGCCGATGTTGGTGACGCCGTCTTCCAACTGGCGAAGCACAGTCGGATCGGATGCCGCCGCCGAACCCATGAAGGTGTCGGAGTGGCCGCAGACATATTTGGTCAGCGCCTGGATCGAGATGTCGATGCCATGTTCCAGAGGCCGAAACAGCAGACCGGCGCCCCAGGTATTGTCGGTTGCTGTCAGAATGCCGCGTGTGCGCGCCAGCTCCGCGATCCGTCGCAGATCCTGCATCTCGAACGTTAGCGAGCCGGGCGTCTCCAGGAAGATAAGCCGCACAGCGTCCGATGCGCCGGACACCAGAGCCTCGGGGGAAACTCCGGGATCGAAGTAGGTAACCGTGACACCGAACTGGCGCAGCACCTGATCGCAGAACCGCCGCACGGGCTTGTAGATATTGTCTACCACCAGAATTTCATCGCCGGATTTGAGGACGGCCAGCAAGGCTCCCGAAATCGCCGCCATGCCGGACGGATAGAGCGCCACACCAGCGGCACCCTCCAACTCGGCCAGCGCGGTGCGAAGGCTGGCCTGGGCGGAGAGGCCGGAACGACCATAGGTGACGTAGTTGTCGTCGTCATAAAGTGCCGCCGCATTGGGCAGCAGCACCGTTGAGCCCTTCTGGATCGGCGGACCAACGGTCTTGGCGAGGGAGCCGATCACGGCTCCGGCGCGAATCATTCGTGTTTCGTCAGACATGCGGGGTTGCGGGTACGGGCGACGCTGGCGAAAGTGCCGTTCCTCTTAGAGCCCGAAGCGTCTCTGAGTTTCAAGGAGCAGAGATGATCCGCAGCCTGGCGGCGATAGGTTTTCTGGCCCTGGCGATGGCTGGGTGTAGTCCGCCAAAGGTCGAGCCGAAAGCGGTCGCCGTGGCACCATCGCCTCTCGTTGCAGCGGCAGCGGCGGGCTATAGTCCCGCCAGAAGCGCGACCCTCGATGCTGTTCGCAAACGCGGATACGTTGCCTGCGGCGTTCATCCCGGACTTCCCGGCTTTGCCCTGCCGGATCCAAGAGGGGCGTGGCGCGGCTTTGACGTTGACATGTGTCGCGCGGTGGCAGCGGCTGTGTTCGGAGACGCCAAACTGGTCCGCTTCACGACGATCAGCGGAGATGATCGGTTCGGTGCCCTGCAGCGGGGCCAGATCGATATCCTGTCGCGCAACACGTCGGTGACATTTGCACGGGCGGCCGGGCTGCGGCTGAGTTTTCCGGTCACGACCTATTACGACGGGCAGGGCTTTCTGGTGGCCAAGGCGCTTGGTTTGAACAGTGCCGAGGAGCTGTCGGGCGCGCGGATTTGCGTCCAGGCCGGCACGGCGAGCGCAGGAAATCTGGAAGATTTTTTCCGGGTGCATGGCCTGAAGTATCGGCCCGTCGTGGTGGCGTCCGAGGCCAAGGCGCGGCAGGTGTATGAGGCCGAGGGCTGTGATGCTTTTACAGCCGACATCTCGGCGCTGGCGGCCTCGCGCTCATTGCTGAGTAACCCCGGCGCGCACGTGATCCTGCCCGATGTCATTTCGAAGGAGCCCTTGGGCCCGGTTGTGCGGCGCGATGACCCGATTTGGGGTGAGATTGTGCGCTGGTCGGTGCTGGCGACCGTTCTGGGCGAGGAACTCGGCCTGTCATCGCGGACGGTCACGGAGGCGCGGGAAACCGCGACCGATCCGGAGACCCGTCGCCTGCTGGGCCTGGAGGGCGATCTGGGTGCGCTGTTGGGGCTTAAGTCCGACTGGGCGTATCAGGTCATAAAGCAGGTGGGTGGCTATCATGAGATTTTCAGGCGCGACCTCGGTGAGGATTCCGCCCTGCGGCTGGACCGGGGGCTGAACGCACTCTGGAATGCGCCGGTTCCGGGACTGATGTACGCGCCGCCGATGCGGTGAGTGAGCCCGACTAAAGGTCCAGGCGCATGGCCCAACGATCTTTCAGGCCCATCTCGGTTTCATGCGCCAGCGCATCTGTGATGGCGGGCGGCGGATCAATCCACTCACTGAAACCCAGGCTGGCATAGAAGGGCCCGTTCCAGGGGATGCTGCGGAACGTCGTCAGGCTCATTGCCAGGAAGCCGCGGGCTCGCGCCCAGGCGATGGCCTCCAGGATCATGCGGCGACCGATCCCTTGGCCTTGATGGCCACGGTGAACATCGACTTCGTCAATATGAAGCCGAGTGTCTGTCGGGCGCGCCGCCAGAAACGCGACCACCTGACCCTCCGCCTCGCTCACCCACAGGGTTCCGGCGTCCAGGTGAGGAATCCAGGCATCGGCGGGCGAACAATCACTCAGCAGGTCTGGTGCGACATCACGGCCTTCAAAAGCTGTCGCCGCGGACAGCTCGATGGCTGGTAGCTTTGAAAGATCGTCAGCGACGGCGTGGCGTATGTGTATGGATCAGGCTCCTGTGACAACCGCGGTGTCTGTGCAACCGCCCCATTCGGTCCACGATCCGTCATAGACCGCGACGTCGTCTCGGCCAAGGCGGGCCAGGGCCAGGGCCAGCACCGAGGCTGTTACGCCGGATCCACAGCTGGTGATCACGGGGCGGGTGAGATCGACGCCGGCGAAAACCTGAGCGAGATCACTGGCCGATTTCAGCGTTCCATCGGCGTTCAGGACCTGATCGAACGGGACATTCAACGCGCCTGGCATGTGGCCAGATCGCAGGCTTGCCCGGGGCTCGGGGGCCTCGCCGCGAAAACGGCCGGTAGAGCGGGCGTCGACTAACTGAGTGGTGCCGTCGGCAAGAACAGCCGCGACCTGGGTGAGATCGGCGACCAATGACTTGTCGAGGCGTGGGAGCAATGTGATGGGGATCGGTGTGGCATCTTTGGTTTCGATGTCATGTCCACCCCCGACCCAAGCCTTTAATCCGCCATCGAGCACATAGACGTAGCGATATCCCATCACGCGCAGTGTCCACCAGACGCGAGGGGCGGAATAGATGCCGTGGGCGTCATAGACGACAATCCGGCGCTCGCGACTCAGGCCTAGCCGGCCAGCAGCTTCGGCAAAGGCTTCGGGTGTCGGCAGCATTTGCGGCAGATCCGTGTCGGGATCGGCTATGGCGTTGATATCGAAGAAGACGGCCCCGGGGATATGGCCTGCGGCATAGCTGTCGCGGCCATGACCGGCTTGGCCAACCAAGGGCAGGGTGGCGTCGACGACGCACAGATCCGCGTCGCCCAAATGCCGGGCCAGCCATGTAGTCGAGACGACGGGACCGGTCACGGTTACTCCAGCCAGCTGGGTGCCGGCAGACCCTTTTCGCGCAGGAACGCCGGATTGTAGATCTTTGACTGATAGCGTTGGCCGTGGTCACACAGGATGGTCACGATGGTGTGGCCCGGACCCATCTGGCGTGCCATGCGGATCGCTCCGGCGACGTTGATGCCCGTGGAGCCGCCCATGACCAGCCCCTCAAATTCCATCAGATCGAAGATCGCCAGCAGCATCTCCTCGTCCGAGATACGGAAAGAATGGTCGACCTTCAGGCCCTCCAGGTTGGCGGTGATGCGACCCTGGCCGACGCCTTCGCTGATGGACCCTCCTTCCGCCTTCAAAGCTCCATCGGTGTAGTAGGCGTGGAGCGCGGCGCCGTGAGGGTCCGCGAGGCCGATCTTCACGCCCGGATTTTCGGCCCGCAGCGCCTGGGCGACGCCGGCCAGTGTGCCACCGGAACCTACGGCGCAGATGAATCCATCGACCTTGCCATCGGTCTGGTGCCAGATCTCCGGCCCGGTCCCCAACAGATGGGCTTCACGATTGGCGACATTGTCGAACTGATTTGCCCAGACAGCACCATCGGGTTCGGCCGCATCAAGGTCTGCTGCCAATCGCCCGGAGTATTTGACATAATTCATGTCGCTGGAGTAGGGCGCGGCGTCTACCTCGACCAGATCTGCCCCGAAAAGGCGGATGGCGTCCTTCTTTTCCTGGCTCTGGGTGCGGGGGATTACAATCGTGCAGCGATAGCCCAGCACCTTGCCGACCATGGCCAGACCAATGCCGGTATTACCGGCGGTCCCTTCGACGATGCGTCCGCCGGGCCGCAGCAACCCTCGCGCCTCGGCGTCGCGGACAATGTGCAAGGCGGCGCGATCTTTCACCGACTGGCCGGGGTTCATGAATTCGGCCTTGGCCAGGATTTCACAACCCGTGATTTCGCTGGCGTGGCGCAGGCGCAGCAATGGCGTGTTGCCGATCAGGTCGAGGATACTGTTCGCGACGTCCATGGCCGGCAACCTAGTGAGACGCGGGCGGGCCGAAAAGGGGTCGCGTCACGCTTTGATGAGGCTTAGTTGCACCACGTCGGTGCGTTCGGTCCGAAAGCCCGCCTCGGAATAGCTCAGATAGAACCGCCAGAGCTTCCGGAACCGCTCATCAAAGCCCAGGTGGGTGATCTCGTCCCAGGCAAGTTCAAATCTTCGACCCCACTCGGCCAGGGTGTCGGCATAGCAGACGCCAAACCGAGAGATCGGGCCCCACGATAGCCCTGCCTTGTCCGTCGCCGCCTTCAGGCGTTCTTCGGAGGGCAGCATGCCGCCGGGGAAAATGTACTTCTGGATGAAGTCCGGCGTGCGCTTATAGTGGTCGAACAGTTCATCGCGGATAGTGATGATCTGAAGGCCGGCCTGGCCACCGGGGTTCAGGCTATCGCGGACCTTGTCGAAATAGGTCGGCCAGTAGCGTTCACCGACGGCTTCAAACATTTCAATGGAAGCGACCCGGTCGAACCGACCCTGCACATCGCGATAGTCGATCAGCTGGATATCAGCCTTTTCGGCCAGCCCCTCCTTGAAGATTCGCTCCTTGGCAAAGGCGTATTGGGCCTCTGAAATCGTAATGGCGGTGACTTTCGCGCCCACATCGCGCGCCGCAAACTCGGCGAATCCGCCCCAGCCGCAGCCGATCTCAAGCACATGGTGTTCGGCACGCAGATCCATGGTTTGGGCCAGCGTGCGGTACTTGCGTTCCTGGGCCAGGGGCAGGGGCTCTCCGGGACGCGCAAAACGCGCTGCAGAGTACGTCATCGAGGTATCAAGCCAACGCGAATAGAACGCATTTCCCAGATCATAGTGGGCGTGAATGTTGCGCTTCGAGCCGCCGCGGCTGTTGCCCTTGAGCGCATGGCCGACAAGGTTGATCGCGGTCATCACGGGATTGCCAAACGACACGCCGTCGAACTTGGCGAAATTGGCGGCCAGCACCTCAAGTGCGCGCGACAAGTCCGGCGAATCCCATTCACCCGCCATGTAGCCTTCGCCGAAACCGATGGTTCCAGTGCCCATGACGCGATTGATGAAGCGATAGTCCCGGATGTTCAGCCGCGCCTCAGGGCCTTCGACGTCGCCCTGCAGGCGCATCTCCCGCCCGTCAGGCAGGACAATCGTAAGTGTGCCGATACACCAGTTCTGCGACATTACACGGGCTGCGAACCGAAACGTCGCTGGCGCGCCGCTCAGATCCACCATTTGCGAGCCCACGCTCATACACACTCTCCCAGACGCTCACGCAGGATAGCACTCAAGGCGGCACGGCCTATCGACTGCTACTTGTGTACGGTCAAGGGGCCGCATGGGAGGCGCCATGCGGCGATTAGTCTTGAGAACCCCCGCATGTCGGGTCAAACAGCGGCATCCTCCACCTGCGGAATGACCATGGCCGTCCTGACACTTCAACGTTGGAACCTCTCGATCGGCGATGGTCAGCCTCTGGTGGTGATTGCCGGTCTGAACGTGCTGGAAAACCTCGATCTGGCACTGACTGTCGGTCAGGAGCTCAAGGCAATATGCGCCGAGCTGGCTCTGCCGTTCATCTTCAAGGCCAGTTTTGACAAGGCAAACCGCTCTTCGATCCATAGCTATCGTGGGCCGGGTCTTGAGGCGGGGTTGAAGATGCTGGCCACCGTGAAAGCGGAACTGGACGTGCCGATCTGCACCGACCTGCACGAAATCAGCCAGGCAGAGCCGGTCGCGGCCGTGGCGGATCTGGTGCAAATTCCGGCCTTCCTGTGCCGCCAGACCGATCTTGTGGTGGCAACGGCAAGGGCAACCGCCGCCGCCGGCAGCTGGCTGCACGTCAAGAAGGGTCAATTCCTCGCCCCCTGGGACGCCCGCAACATTGTGGACAAGATTCGAGAGGCGGTTCCTGGTGATCACATAATCCTCTGCGAGCGCGGTGTTTCGTTCGGCTACAACAATCTGGTGGTCGACATGCTGGGCATTGAACAGATGAAGGCGTTGGGTGTCCCCGTTACCATTGACGCCACTCATGCCGTCCAGCTTCCCGGTGCCGATCCCCGTAGCAACGCGACCTCAACAGGTGGCCGGCGCGACGGCGTACCGATAATCGCGCGAGCAGCGGTGGCAGCCGGTGCCGACGGTGTCTTTCTTGAATTTCACCCGGATCCTGACAACGCGCTGTGTGACGGACCAAGTACGCTTCCCCTTGGTGCTGCGGCGGGGCTCCTGAAGCAGTTGAAGGCGGTGCATCAGGCGGTCTACGCCGCTTGACCGACCCTGCGGCGCGACGCACACGCTAAGGCCATGAATTTGGCCGCCCTACAGCACCTTCTTGGTGAAATCCCTGGCAAGCGCGTTGCCTGCATCGGCGACCTTATGATTGATCGCTTCGTCTATGGGGGCGTAAGCCGCGTCTCGCCCGAGGCACCGATTCCCGTGCTGGTGCGGACTCATGAGCTGAAGATGCTTGGCGGCGCAGGCAACGTGGCCCGTAACATCGCCGCATTGGGGGGATCGGTTGCCCTGGTCGGACTGGTAGGCGGCGACGCCGGGGCTCACGACGCCTCGCACCTGGTGGGCGCGGAAGAACCGGCTATCGAGGGCTATCTTGTCACCGACCCTGATCGACCCACGACGCTCAAGACCCGGTTCATCTCCGGTGGCCAGCAACTCCTGCGCGTCGATCTTGAGGAAAGTCGTCCCGTCACGGGCGATGTCGAGCAACGCCTGATCCGGACACTGCGGGATGCCGCGCGCGGCGCAGGTGTCATTCTGTTGTCGGACTACGGAAAGGGCGTCATCACCGACGCTGTAATCGCCGCTGCGCGAGACACCGCCGCCGAATCCGGAGCCATGGTCATTGTGGATTCCAAGGCCCGATCGTTCGCGCGGTATGGCGAAATCGATCTGGTGAAGCCTAACGCCGCCGAGTTGGGATATGCGACAGACCTGCCTACCGAGACCGACGCGGAGATCGAGACCGCGATCGCGCGAGCGCTTGAACTCTGGTCGGCCAAAGGCGTTCTGGTCACGCGCGCATCCAAAGGGGTTTCCCTGGGCCTCAGAAATGAGGCGGTCCGTCACTTCCGCACCATGCCGCGAGAGGTGTTTGATGCCTCAGGTGCTGGTGACACGGCGTTGGCGGCCATCGGACTGGCTCTGGCGACAGGCGCACCCATAGAAATAGCCATCTCGTTCGCTCAACTGGCTTCAGGTGTCGCCGTGAGCAAGGCCGGGACAGCGACGGTGTCTCCGGATGAACTGATGGAGGCCGTATTTTCCGCCCACACCGCACATGCAGACGGCAAGGTCGCCACGCCGCGCAGGATGGTGGAGGAGGTTTCCCGCTGGCGCGCTCAGGGCCTTCGGGTGGGTTTCACGAACGGCTGTTTCGATATCCTGCACAAAGGACACGTTGCATATCTGGCTCAGGCCAGGTCGTGGTGCGACAGGCTGATCGTGGGGGTGAACTCCGATGCGTCGGTCCGGGCGCTGAAAGGCGAGGGCCGACCGGTCAACGACCTGGAATCGCGAGCACTCGTGCTGGCCGGTTTGCGCAGTGTCGATCTGGTGGCACCGTTCGAAGACCTGACGCCTCTCAAGCTGATCGAGGCCGCCCGACCCGATGTCCTGATCAAGGGCGCAGACTATGCCGAAGACCAGGTAGTGGGTGGCGACCTCGTAAAAGCCTGGGGCGGCGAGGTCAGGCTGGCGGAGATCGTCGACGGCTATTCCACATCGGCCGCCATCGCCCGGGTTACGCAGAAGGACGCCGCAAGATGACCCGAAAGATTGTATTTGTCACGGGCGGGGCCGGCTTCATCGGGTCCAACATTGTTGCCCGGCTGGCGGAGGATCACGACCTGGACGTGGTGGTTTGCGACCGCCTGCGTGAGGCTGACCTTGGCAAATGGCGCAATATCGCAAAGCATCCGATCGGTGACTTTGTCGCCCCGGACCAGATGTTCGAGTGGCTGGAGAAGCGCTGGCGCGATGTCGAGTTGGTGGTTCACATGGCCGCCGTGTCGTCGACGACGGAGCCAGACGCTGACAAGATCGTCCATTCCAACTTTACCCTCAGCCGTGATCTGTTCCGCTGGTGCGCCGATCATCAGCGGCGTTTTGTCTATGCGTCGTCGGCGGCGACCTATGGCGGGGGTGAATACGGCTTTGACGACGACAACAGCTATGAAGCTCTGGCGCGCCTGCGTCCGCTGAACACCTATGGCTGGTCAAAGGCCATGTTCGACCTGTTCGCGTCGCGTCAGGCGTCGCGCGACTATGCGCCGCCGCAGTGGGTGGGGC